>CAYZFW010000152.1:0-5149 GCA_964477615.1 uncultured Phycisphaeraceae bacterium
GGTGAACACCGCCGAGGCGGGCATCGATTGCCACCTCGACCCCAACCGCATCCGGTTGATTGGGCGCATCCATGGGGCCGGGGGCACCGGGGTGTTCGCCGACGGGACCATCGGAACATTCGGCGGGCACGCGGCGATGGCGCTGCGTGTGGATGTCGCGCTGGGAGGGGATGAACTGGTCTCGGTGGCGTCGCGCCCCCGCCCCGATGTGAATCCCGACGACGCCTTCACGGTGAAGATCCGGCGCACGGGCGGAGACGGCACGGTTGTGCTGCTGATCGATGAGACTTCTTCCCCGACCGCGCTCGATACGCTGCTGACGCTTCCGGCGGGCAACTACAGCATCGAGTACGAAACGGAGATCACTGTGGTGAACGGAGAAGCGTCGAGCGACGCGGGGTTCATGCTGCTGACGCGCTCCCCCGACGTGAACGCCGACGGCGCGGTGAACACGGCGGACCTTGTCCGCATTCTCGGTCAGTTCGGCAAGTCCGGCGTCGGCACGTGGGACGACGCGAGCGACGCCGATCTCAACGGGGACCGAGCCGTCGATACCACGGACCTGGTCCGACTGCTTGGGGCGTTCGGGCAGACGCGCTGATCGCGCCAGAATCACGGCGTTTTCACGGCCTTCCGAAGTTCTTCCAACTTCTCGTTCGCCTGCGTGGCGATGGACGCGAACGCGTCGCCGGCCCGGATCAGCACCGGCGTGACCGCTTCGAGCTCGTCGCGTGCCGCTTGCGTTTGCCCCGCGTCGGCACGGGCCAGGGCGATGTTGGCGCGTGTGGCCGCGATGGCGGGCGAATCGGCGAGGTTCTGTCCCTGCGTGATGTGCTCGCGCTGCCAGGCGAGGACGTCTTGAAGGCGCTGGATCGCTTCGTCGTGCGCCCCCGAGCGCCGCAGGGCCAGGGCGAGCGAAGTAACGGCGGCGACGCGGCCGGGGTGTTCGGCTCCAAACGCCTTGGGCCAAAGGTCGGCCGAGAGGCGCAGATGTTCGACCGCCGAGGGCACACGCCCGAGTCGCAGTTCGACCAGCCCGAGGTTGGACATGCAGCGGACGATGAGCGGGTGGTCGGCACGGAGGCGCTTGCGCCGGATTTCAAGTGCTTTCGTGAGCTGCTCGGCGGCCTCTTCGTACTTGCCAAGCTGGAAGAGGGCCGTGCCGATGTTGTTGTGAGACTCGGCGATGGGCAGCGCCTCGGCGGGCAGGTCACGCTGGCGTGCCGCGAGGGCCTCACGCTGCACGCTCAGGGCTTCTTCCGCTTTGCCCTGCAGGCGCAGCGAGGCGCCGAGGTTGTTGAGGATCAGCCCTTCGCGGCTTGTCGCGCCGGTGTCGCTGCGGCGGGAGGGCGTCGGCGCGGCTCGCTCCTGGGCCAGGAGCGTGCGGAACGCCGACTCGGCCTCGGCGTGCTTGCCCTCGAAGAACAGGAGTTCCCCCAGCGCGGTCGCGAGGTCGCGCCTCGTCGGAGCGTCGGGCGCGAGTCCTGCGAGCGAGACCTCGGAAGCGACAAGCAGTTCCCGGGCCCGGGGGAGCAAGCCCAGCGACATCAGCGCACGCCCCAGGGCCAGTTGCGAAACGCCGCGGGTGCGGGCGTCCTGCGGCGGGGTGTCCTGCAGGGCGGTGGTGGCGGCGTTCAGAACGTCGGCGAGCTTCGCGTCGGGGCCGAGGTTGCCGGTCTCGGCACCGCCGAGCACCGCGACGAGGTAGTTGCGTGTTTCGTCGAGGCTGTGGTTGGTGGCGATGAGGTCGTCGCGCTGGGCCGCGAGTCGGCGGCTTTGGATCGACAGGGCGACCGTCGCCCCGGCGAGGAGGGTGATCGCGGCGACCGTCGCTGTGACACCCACGCGGTGCCTGCGGATGAACTTCGAGGCGCGGTACGCCGGGGTGTCACGCCGCGCCCGCACTGGCAAGCCCTCGAGGTATCGGGTGATGTCGGCGGCGAACTGCTCGGCAGAGGCATAGCGGCGCGCGGGCTCCTTGCGGAGGGCGAGCATCACGATGTGGTCGAGATCGCCGGGCAGCACCGAGCGGAGTTTGGTGGACGTGACGCCGCGGGTCCTGGGGATGTCCGTGGGCGGGTCTGTGGGTGTGCCCGCGGCCTGAGTCTGGGAAGAACGCGCCGATGCCGTCCCTGAGCCCGTTGGTGCGGTGCCCGCGCGTGCCTTCGTCGAGTGCGGCATGCCGGCGCGAGCGGCGCTGAGTTGCACGGCGCTGCTGGGCGCGGGCGGGAGCGTGTGGCAGACGACCCTGCGCAGCTCTTCGGTGGTGCGGACCGCGAGGTGGTACGGGCGCGCGGCGGTGAGCAGTTCGTAGAGCACCACGCCGAGCGAGTAGACGTCGGTCGCCGTGCTCACGGGGCGGCCCTCGATCTGTTCGGGGCTGGCGTATTCGGGTGTGAGTCGGCGGTCGGCGTCGGCGGTGGCGTGCGGCCTGGCGGTGGCGGGGTCGAGGAGTTTGGAGATGCCGAAGTCCAGCAGTTTCGGCACGCCGTCGGGCGTGACCAGGATGTTGCCGGGCTTGATGTCGCGGTGGATGACGAGGTTCTGGTGGGCGTGCTGCACGGCGTCGCAGACGCGCCGGAAGAGTTCGATCCTCGCCCGAACGCCGAGGCGCTGGCGGTCGCAGTACTGGTCGATGGGCAGGCCCTCGACGAACTCCATGACGATGAAGGGCCGGCCGTCGGGGGTGGCGCCGGCGTCGATGAGGCGGGCGATGTTGGGGTGGTCGAGAGCGGCGAGGGTCTGGCGCTCGTCGGCGAATCGTCGGAGCACCTCCTCGGTGTCCATGCCGCGTTTGACCACCTTGACCGCGACGCTCTGGTCGAACTGCCCGTCGGCGCGCTGGCCGCGGTAGACGGTGCCCATGCCGCCGGTGGCGTGGCGTTTGACGACTTGGTACGGGCCCAGCGTGGTGCCGATGAGTTCGTCGTTGGCTTCGAGCGCCGCTTCACGGGCGATCTGCTCGGCGTCGCGTCCGAGCGCTGGCTTGCCCAGAAAGGCGCCGACGTTGTCCGCCGAGGCGAGCAGCGAGCGTACCTCGCGTTCGAGTTCGGGCTGGCCGGCGCACAGGCGTGCGATGGCGCTCTCGCGGTCGGCGGGGGAGAGCATCGCCACCTCGAAGAACGCGTCCTCGGCGCGGCGGAAAAGGTCGCGGCTCCGCTCGGTGGGCGGCGAGGCGGGGCCTGGTGGCCGCGGCGGGATGGGCGGGGTCTCGCTCACGATGAGGGTCCGGCGTCGGTGCGTTCGAGCTCGCGTGCCAGCCACACTCGGGCGAACTGCCAGTCGCGTGCGACCGTGCTGGGGGAGATGCCCAGCGCGAGGGCTGTTTGGTCGGCGGTGAGGCCGGCGAAGAACCGCAGTTCAACCACACGGGCCTTCTGCGGGTCGATCATCGCCAGGCGCGTCAGCGCTTCATCGAGGCCGAGCATGTCGACCTCGGGCTCGGCGCAGACGGCGAGCGCCTCGGTAAGCGGGGCGCGCCCGAGGCCGCCGCCGCGCTTCACGCGGGAGCGGTGGCGTGCGTGATCGATGAGGATGCGGCGGATGGCGCGGGCGGCGGCGCCGAAGAAGTGGGCCCGGCTGTCCCAGGGGGTCTGCTCGTCGCCGATCAGGCGCAGGTACGCCTCGTGAACGAGCGCGGTGGCCTGCATGGTCTGGGCCCGGTGCTCGGCGTGGAGGAACTTGGCCGCGATGGTGCGGAGCTCTTCGTAGACGATGGGGAAGAGCTCGTCGGTGGCTTTGGCGTCGCCCTCGCCAGCGCGGGAGAGAAGGACCGTGACGGCGGAACGCGCATCCGGTGGTGGGACGGACGGGCCAAATGCTGATTCGGGGGATGCGTGGTTGGGGTCTGCCATCGGGCGCGGCCATGCTATCGGGCCATGCGTTTGGAGCGCATGGCGGCGTCCGTGGACATGCGTCGGCGGCGGTGCGGGACTGTCACAAATCCGCCAATGTGCCGGAGTTTTTTGGGTTCCTGGGGGAATGGCCGCTGGACATCGATCTCGGCGCGGTAGGCTCGGCTGGACAGGCGGGACGGACTCGAGGGCATGGGAGAGCGGCATGAAACATGGGATCCTGTCGGGCGTTTGGGCTCTGGTCATCGGCTCGGCGGCGTGGGCACAGTCGATCGCGGCACTGCGCTTCTTCGGCACGGGCACCAACCAGCAGGACCGCGTCCGCATCCCCATCGATGACAATGCGCCGGGTCCGAACGCTTCGACGCCGTGCGATGTGGGCGCTGGCTCGTTCACGGTCGATTTCTGGGTGAAGGGAATGCTCGCCGACAATCCCACGACGAACGCGGGCGGTGACACGTGGTGCGACTGCTTCAACTGGATCGACGGGAACGTGCTGGTGGACCGCGATATCTACGGCGCGAGCGAGCGCGACTGGGGCGTCTCCGTGGTCGGCGGCGTCGTCCGTTTCGGCGTCGGACGCGGCGACCCTCCCAGCGTGTGGGTGGACCACACCGTCGAGGGATCGACCAACATCCTGAACAACCAGTGGAACCATGTCGCGTGTGTGCGCGACTTTGCGGCGGGGCAACTGCGGGTGTACATCAACGGCGTGCTTGATTTCGCCGGCCCGGCGAACCGGAATCGCGCGGACATCAGCTATCCGGACAACGGCGACGCCGCGCCCGTCACGCCGTGGGGGCCGTACATCGTACTGGGGGCGGAGAAGCACGACGCCGATCCCGCGAACTACCCGAGTTTCCGTGGCGTGATGGACGAGTTCCGGGTGTGGAACCGGGCGCTGAGCGGCGGCGAGATCGCGGGCGTGCGAGCTGTTGTACTCGTTCCGGGGAGTCCGGCGGCTGCGGGGCTTGTGGGCTCGTACCGCTTCGAGGAAGGCGCGGGCCTACTCGCGGCGGATTCGAGCGGGAGCGGCTCGCCGCCGGGTCAGGTGATCGCAGGATTGCCGGGCAACGGGGAGTGGGTGCTCGCGTCGTCGGGCATCGGGGCAACCGCGCCCGTCACCCCCACGTGCCTCGGCGATCTCACCGGCGACGGCGCTGTGAACACCTCAGATCTCACGGTGTTTCTCGGAGCATTCGGCACCAGCGTGATCCCGGGCACGGGCGGCGACCTCACCGGCGACGGCACGGTGAACACGCTCGACCTGACGGTGTTTCTCTCGCGGTCCGGCC
>CAYZFW010000152.1:5159-6651 GCA_964477615.1 uncultured Phycisphaeraceae bacterium
ACGTGAAAGAACACCGCCCGCGGGCTGAATGTGGTGCGGCCGGCGGGCGGTGCTGTGTCCTTGCGCGATGGGCCACGCGTGGAGTCTTGAGGACGCGGGCTGTCTCGCGCTGGGCTTCCGGGGGGCAAGGGCCCGGCCCGGACTGTTTCAGAAGGAGATCACGAGCGAGAGGGTGACGCGCCAGTCGAAGAGGTCGTCTTCGTGGTTGATCTGGTCCTCGTACATGGCGCGGAAGGCCACGCCTTCGAAGGGTCGGAGTTCGCCGCCGACGGCGGCGGTGACGATGGGGTCGTCTTCGCCCTTGCCAAAGTTGCCCAAGTCGCCGCCCTGGAAGGGGAGGACGGCGTCCTCGTCGTTCAGGGAGTGGTTGCCGTTGAACTCAACGACGGGGCTGAACCAGTCGGTGAGGCGGTAGTCCATTCGGATATCCCAGTGGATTCGGTCGGACTGGCCCCAGCGCTCGTCGGAGTCGGTGGCGAAGAGGCCGTTAAGCGTGCCGCCGATGTGGAACTTTTCCCAGCCCTTGTCGATGCTGAACCAGACGCGGGCCTCGGAGTCGTTCTGCAGCACGTCGGCATCGCCCCAGGGGAACTGGTAGCCGGCGCCGACGGCCATGTGGAACTGCTCGGGGACGTCGCGGTAGAAGTTCCACTTCAGGCCCGCGGCGATGTCGTTCCAGCCGGACTCATCGAGGTTGTCGGAGTCGATCCAGAAGTAACCGTCTTTGTACGCGAGGAACTGGATTCGGTCCGTAAGCGCGACGCGGGCTTCGACCGCGGCGACCTGACCGTGCCCGTCGCCGAGCGGGGTGTTGTCGTCGAACTTCTGGTAGGCGTACCAGAAGCGCAGGTCGGTGGTGATGAAGGAGTTTTCGTTGAAGTAGGGCGACGTGCAGGGATGCACGACGGTGTGTTCCTTTGGGGCTTCGGCGAACGCGGCGTCGGGCTCGCCGAAGAGCACGAACTTGGCGTGCTGGGCATTGGCGGCACCGGCGGCGAGGGCAAGGATCGCGGCGGCGGCGGCGTGGTTGAGACGGGGGTTCATGGTTTTCTCCTTTGTTGTTGTTGCCCGCGGCGCTCTCGCCGCGTATTCGGATATCTAGACCATTGTATCCGAATATCGGCGCCTTGTCGAGTGCCCGTGAGAGATTTCTTGCGGCTCACGCGTTGTTCGAGCGCTCGGGCTGGCAAAGAAACGAGCGACGCCTGGGCGTCGCTCTGGGACGTGATCGCATGGGTTGTGGTGCGGGCTCAGCCCTTGCGCTTGGACTTTGGTGCACGGTAGGACTCGCGCTTTTTGGCTTCGCTGACCTTGGACGGATCGGTGGGCCTCAGGCCCTTGTCCTGGTACGCCTCGCGGAAGACTTCGAAGAGGGTGTTGCGGAGGAGCTCGTCCATGGAGAGTTTGACGGCGACGAGTTTGTGGTGGAGCGGGCAGGGGTCGCCCTGGCCGCAGACGCCGCCGCCAAAGGGGCAGGCGAGATTCTCGTTTT
>CAYZFW010000153.1:0-3665 GCA_964477615.1 uncultured Phycisphaeraceae bacterium
ATCAGGAGGCCGTTTTCCGCCGGTTTCCCGCCGACTTTCACATTTGGCCCTCCTAGTATTCCCGCGCACAGAACCGCACCGCACCCGTGCTCGAACACTCAATCCCCGACGCGTACTGCTTCCACGGAACCCGCACCGCACCCCGGCATCCAACCCCCCCCCAAGCTTCCCCTCTCATTCTTCCCGGGAACACGACACCATGCTGAAGACCCTCATCGCCACGACCGCGATCCTGCTCGCCCCGCTCGCCGCCGCGGCCCAGAGCACCGCCGCGAACACGTACCCCTCGTTCTCCAACGGCGTGAACCTTCCCGCCGGGCAGGTGACGAAGTTCGACTTCTCGACCACCGCGAGCGACAACGTGTACTTCCTCTTCTCCGCCCCCAGCGTCGCCGACGCGTTCGTGCTGACGCAGACCGAGTACCAGAAGTTCTCGTCGGGCGCGGGGTTCCGGTTCATCGGCGGGTTCCGCAACCAGTCCGGGCGGCAGGCCTTCACCATCCCCGCCGGGAACCTCACGGTGGGCGTGAAGAACACCGGCTCGGTCCCGCTGGATTACGCCTTCAACATCGTCTCGGCCAAGAACATCCAGACGGTCCGCGCCTCGGGCACCGAGCCGCTCCCCGCCGGGGCCCGCGTCACCAAGGCCTTCACCGTCAACCCCGGCGACAAGATGCTCCTCACCGCCGTCGCAGAGGGCACCGAAGCGTTCATCATCACCCCCTCCGAGGTGAACAAGTTCCTCGCCGGCCAGCCCTTCACCCCCGTCGGCGGCCAGCAGATCCTCACCGACCTTGCCTCCGGCTCCGCCTCGGGTGACATCAACCTCAACGACGGCACCTTCCACATCGCCTTCCGCAACCTCACCCTCGTCACCCGCCCCGCGGTCTACATGATCGCGGTCAAGAAGCCCGATTTCACCGGCGGCGGCCCCGTCAATCCGCCCACCGACGTCGTCCCGTTCTTTGACTCCAACACCGACGGCGGCGTCGGCGGCACATTCGACGGCGAGACCTTCCGCACCCGCTTCAACAACCGCAATGGCTCCCTCGCCCCCTCCTTCCTCGTCTCGGGGTGCACCGCCGGGCAGTTTGTCCGCGTCTACGCGGGCGGCACGCTGATCGCACAGGGCGTCGCGGGCGGGGCCCAGCTCACCCTTAAGTCCAACGGCCGCACCCGTCTCAACGACGGCACCTTCCCCATCACCGCCTCGCAGTTCAACGGCCAGACCGAGAGCGAAAAGGTCGAGTTCCTCGACATGGTGATCGACACCCTCGCCCCCGCCCCGCCCGACAACCTCGACCTGACCGATGAGTCCGACACCGGCCCCGCTTCCGACGACAACGTCACGTCGGCCACGAACCTCGTCTTCACCGGCACGTCCGAGCCGCTGGCCCGCATCCTGCTCACCGCCGGCGGGCGCGTCGTCGGCTCCACGTCCGCCGTCGCCGACGACAACGGCGACTGGACCTACACCCTCAGCAACTTCACCCGCACCGGGAAGGTCAAGTTCGCGGCCATCCAGCTCGACACCGCGGGCAATGCCTCCCGCGCCTCGCCCAACCTCGAAGTGACCCTTCTCAAGCGCCCCAGCGCCCCCGGCAAGCCCGACCTCATCAAGGCCGACAAGGGCAAGGTCGTCGCCGGCGCCCTCCAGACCACCAACCCCGCGCCCACCTTCATCGGCTCCGCCGGGAAGAACAACACCGTCACCCTCGAGATCGACGGCAACGAGACCCAGTCCGTCGTCGTCGGGACCAACGGCAAGTGGTCGCTGACCCTCTCGGCCCCCCTCACCCTGGGCGAGCACGTGATCCGCGCCAAGCAGACCGACCTCGCCGGCGGCGTGTCCCCTCTGGGTGCCCAGCTCCGCATCCGTGTGGTGAACGCCCAGTAACCCGAGGGAACGTCGCACACCAGCTGTGTTCGGGCGCGCACGACAGGCCTTTGGCGGTCTCTCTTGACCTCGTCAAGTGCTTGGCCCGGCCCGACTTGCGTGCGAATGTAAATCTTCGCGGGACACGCGGAGATTCGTTGACCCGTCCGCCCGCCGGTGGCATACTGACACCTGACTTCGTGGCTCCCATCAGCCGCCCACGCTGAGGGTGCCGACCTTGGGGAGATCGCACTCGGGCACTCGCCCGGATGGTCTTCTGCGGCTGTGTGTGCGCCGGTTGGTGGGTGTTCGGTGGCGCGGTCGACCAGCGTGGTGCAGCCATGAGCCGCAACGGCGGAAACAAGACCATCACCAAAAAGGAACTGATCGACCGCATCGCGGAAGGTCTGGGCCAGAAGCGCCACGAGGTCAAAAAGACCGTGCAGCGCTTCCTGAAGGAAATCACGCTGGAAATCCGCGAGGGCAATCGCCTCGAATTCCGCGAGTTCGGCGTGTTCGAGATCCAGGAACGCAAGGGCCGCACCGCGCAGAATCCCCGGACGCTGGAGCCGGTGGTGGTCCCGCCGCGGAAGGTCGTGAAGTTCAAGGTGGGGCGGCTTTTGCAGATGTCCCTCGACGACCCTGAGCGTGCGGCGACGGAGATCGCCGAGGAATACCGGGACGAGTAGGGGGGCAGCGGGGATTGGGCAGTGGGCAGTGGGCAAAACGCTTGCGAAGGGGTGTTTTGGGGGGCTTTGGGCCTTGAAATCCGGCGGGTTGTTCTCCCAATCAGGGTGCTGTGACTTCGTGCCGTGTGCCCCCCCGCGTTGAGGAGGCAAAGCGGCACGGGAGGCCCCACCAGATTGACCGGGGCCGGCTTTCCGAGGCGGACCGACCCCCAGAGGGGGCGGAGCAGCAGAAGGAGTTCCCCAATGGGTATGACCAAGACTGCGGTTCGGGTGGTGGCGGTGGGCGGGCTTCTGACGGGTGCGGCGGTGCTGATCGCCGGCCCGCACCGGGTGATGGCCATCGCCGGCCTGGCCCGTGACCAGGTGGTGAGCGGTATCGATGCCGCGGTGGGCGATCCGGTGGCCCTCCGCGCCCAGATCCGCGAACTCGAAGAGCAGTATCCCAAGCGCATCGGCGAGGTGCGCTCTGAGCTCAGCGAGGTCAAGAGCCAGATCTCGACCCTCGAGCGCGACCGCGCCGTCTCGGAGAAGGTCGTGGCCATGGCCAACGACGACCTCGTCGAGATGAAGGAACTGCTCGGCAAGGCCGAGAGCGCCCGCACCGAGTCCCCCGCGGCGATCATCAACGTCCGCTTCAGCAACCAGTCGCTCAGCCTCGACCAGGCCTACAGCCGCGCAACGAACATCAACAACACGCTCACGGCGTACAGCAGCCGCATCGCCGACGCAGACCGTGACCTCGAATTCCTCCGCCAGCAGTCGACGCGCCTCGAAGAGATGCTCGCGACGCTGGAGACCGAGCGCTCGCAGTTCCAGGCGCAGATCTGGCAGCTCGACGGCCAGATCGAAATGATCGCCCGCAACGACAAGCTGATCGACCTGATCGAGAAGCGCACGGCGTCGATGGACCGCTTCGACAAGTTCGAGGCGGTGAGCCTCGACCATGTCACGGGCCGCATCGGGAAGATCCGCGCCGAGCAGGAAGCCCGCCTGCAGGCCCTGGCGAACCACAGCAAGGGCGACGACTACGAGACCAAGGCGCGGACGATGATCAACGCCGAGACCGCGGCCCGGGCCGTGTTCGAGCGTGCCCAGAACCA
>CAYZFW010000153.1:3765-6645 GCA_964477615.1 uncultured Phycisphaeraceae bacterium
CCAAGGACCCCATTCCACACCCGCACAAGGCCCGGCCTAATCGCCGGGCCTTGTGCATGGTTGGGGGATGTGCTGATCGGCGCTATGATTCCAGCATGAGGCAGGCGATCGTGTACCAGGACGAAGACGGGGCGTGGATCGCGGAGATTCCCTCGTTCCCCGGCTGCCACAGCGATGGGGCGACGCGGGACGAAGCGGTGGCGAATCTGCGCGAAGCGATGCAGCTGTGGATGGAAACGCAGCGTGCGTGCGGGCAGCCGATCCTGCCGCATTGAAGGGGTAAGTCGGTGGTTTCCACGCTGGCGTTCATCCTGGTGTGCCTCTCGGCGGCGGGGCTGCTGGGGCTGTGCCTGTGGCTGTGGAGCGGGTACCGCAAAGCGTGCCGCTTGCGCGTGTGCCACCACTGCGGGCATGAACTCACGAAGTTCGCCGGGGGGCGGATGCCGTGGTGCCCGGAGTGCGGGGGGCTTTCGGGGCCGCGGACGCGGTGGCGGTTTGTGGGGACGGAGCTGCGCCGGCCTCGGGTGGTTCTCGCGGCGGGCTTGGTCGCCGCTGGGTTTTTGCTTGCAACGGCGACGGGGCCCGGGGTGTCGTGGGCGGCGCGCGGGGGTGTGCTGGGCGGTGGCGTGCTGCTGTGGCTGTGCGAATACTCTGGGGGCACAAGCCCGGAAGTGCTCGATGCGCTGTGCGATCAGGACGCCCTTGCACCGATGAGCGGGCGGGACCGCGGGCGGCTGGCGGCGCTGATTTTGTCAAGGCCAGGAGGCGGCGCAGCGCGGAAACTCACACTGGCGCAGGAGCGGGCGATGGGCCGATTCGCGGCCTCGGGGGTGCTGAGCGCGGAGCAGACCGCCGCGTACGAGTGGCTGGTGCTGGGCCGTTCCGGGCTGGCGTTCGGCGCGGCGCCGGTGGTGAGTTCGCCCGCGGCGGCGAGTGGTCGGAGAGATCGCACCGCCCCGTTGGAGTCGGGGTGGTCGGTGCCGGCGGGCGTTTCGGTGTACGACGCGGTGCGGGCCGCGGGGTTGGGCGGATCGAAAGCGGAGAGCGCCATCCCGCCGGGGTATGTCGGGCTGCCGTCGACGCTCAGCCCGCCGAGGGTGACGGCGGCGGAGAAGCCGAAGATCCCGCCACGGGCGGACCCGGACAAGAAGAAGGATGAGAAAGTGACGTGGTGAAGGTGCGCCGCGTGCGGGGCTGGACCGGGATCAAGGCGCGGCGTCGGGGGTGAGTTTGCCCTGCATCTTGAGCACTCCGCCGTCGAAGGGGAGTTCGTTCTTCGAGAGGTCGCGCCACACCGATCGGTACGAGAGCGCGGCCATGATGAGCGCCAGCAGCGTCGCGCCGACCACGACGGACGGGAGCCGGCGTCGCGGGGTCGCGAGGGCGGCGAGCCAGCACAAGGCGGCGAGCGCGATGGGATCGAAGTAGCGTTGCCACGCCGCGGGGTTCATCACCTGGGCCGCGAGCCAGCACGCCAGGCCGACAACGAGGATGAGCGCCTCACGCGCGTTCCCGCGGGCGGCGGCCGCGCGGAAGAGCATGACGAGCACGACCGCGCCGAACGCGGCTCCCGCGACCAGCAGCAGCGAGCGGCCCTCGACGGCGGGGAACATGCCGCTGAGTTTCCACAGCCAGCCGTAGCCGCGCATCGGAGGGTCGGTGAGCGTCGGCTGCTGCGTGGAGGTCGCCACTGCGGCGGCGGAGAGGAGGCCCAGCGCTGCGGCGATCAGCGGTGCGGCGGGGCGGCGGCGCACATCCGACAGTTGATCGCGCCACGAGCCAATGAAGAACAGCGCGTACGCCCCCAGCAGCGAGAGCGCGAAGGGGACGGCGGCGGGGTTGATGCCGTGGCCGTGGACTTCGCGGATGCGGTCGCTCGGCGGTGTGAGGCCGCCCCACATCCACGCGAAGGCGGCGACGACCAGCACCGGGACGGCAACCGCGAAGTGGACGGCGGTGAGGGTGCGCCCGCGCTCGCCGGGCACGCCGCGCGAGCCCATGAACCGCACGAGCAAACCGGCGAAAAAGACCGGGCCGCAGACCCACAGGTGGACCTGTCGAACCAGCACGGCGGCGGTGGCCCAGGCACCAGCGCGGGCAGCCCCGCCTGAGCAACCCATCACCATCGCGGAAGCGAGCGCGGCCAGTGCCAGCCACCATCCCACATTGTCGGTGGTGAGCCACAACGAGGCGCCGAGGACCTACTGGTTTAGTGCCAGCGGCAACGTGAGTGCAAGGGCCACCAATACTGGGACAAAGCGGGCCGCGAATGCGAAGACGGTTGCCACCAAGCCCGCGCTGAACACGATGTTGAGCAGTTGCATGGGCGCAAGGGCATGAATGAAACTCGTCCAAGTCGATCGTTCATCATTGGTGAGATTGACTTCGGGCCACTCCGTTGACGGGCCGGCTCCGACAGGAGCCCTTGGGCTCTGAGGCCATTGGTGATCCATCCCCGTCATCTTCCACACGAGCGCCAATGCAAGGTGGTATCCCGGTGTGGTCGCGGAATCGTACTTTGCTAAGTCCGGCGTCGGCAGTTCCTGCGCGAAGGTACGGATGACCGGGACGTGGTAATTCACCATGTCTGCCGATTCGCCTGTGCCCACTCGCCCTGTGGTCACGACGGCCCAGGACAAGACGGCAAAGCCAACGAGTAGTACCGCTCGCAGCAGGCCATAATGGCGCTCGTGCCCGGGTTCTCGAACCTTCGGCCACCAGATCAAAGAGCGATCATCGAGGCCAGGCCAGCCTCCACCGTCAGTCGTCACGCCGCCCCCCGTCTGGCCTCGTGCGGTGGAGCCAAGGTTGTTTCGTTGGTTGTCGCTCATGCTGCTCTCTTTCTCGGACGATACCATCGGTTCCTATGAGCGGCAGCGG
>CAYZFW010000154.1:0-6638 GCA_964477615.1 uncultured Phycisphaeraceae bacterium
CATCGCCGCGTCGGCGGGAACGGGGTCGGAGATATTGGTGACGGAAGCGGTGGGGGACAGGCCCGCGGTCACGTTGACGCGCGGCTGCACGTTTGTCGCCGAGGGTTCGCACAGCAGGCGCGAGAACACGCCCGCAACGGCGGAGCGCAGCCGTGCGGTGGCGTACGGCACCGCGTCGTTGGCGTTCAGCAGGTTCGAGCCAGCGGGACCCCAGTCGGCCGGCAGCCGGTACATCAACGCCGCATCGGGCGAGCCGAAGCCGTCTGCGGCGTACTTCCACTCAAAGGGTGCCGCGCCGTCGGCGTCGGTCTCCGAATCCTCGAACACCCCGGTGGAGAACGCCGACGCCTCGCGCGGATCAAAGAGCGGGCTGTTGAGTGCGGCGTTGTCGAGCGTCTCGACGCCCTCCAGCCAGCGCTGCACGTCGTCGCGCGTCTGGGCGCAGATGTCGGTGCGGCCCCAGCGGAGCATTCGAGCGGAAGAGAACGTCGGGCTGGGGTACAGCCAGCCGTTGCCCAGGCGGAAGGTCTGTACCGCGTTCAGTCCGATCCCATTCCGCGCCTGCGTCTCCATATCGCGGATGTACGGCACGAACGTGCGCCTGCGGAAGCCGTCGACGCTGTTGATCGACGCCGCACGGGTTGTGCGCGCGTTGTTGCCCGCCGCGTTCCCGCCCACGAGCAGCAGCGGCTGGCGGAGCAGCGGGAAATCGGCCGCAAACTCGTTGCGGGTGTAGGGCTCGCCGAACACCTCGCCCCACGCGAGATTCTCCTGCGTCGGGCTGTCTTGCGCGTCGTTTGCGGGGAGGTTGGGCGTGGCGATCGACCGCGTGTCGGGGAACAGGCGGCGAACCGGGCGGTTTTGGAGCGTCATCGGGCGAGTCGGGTCGTACGCCGTGCCCTGCGGCGCCACCGGCGAGGCCGGCTTCAGCCCGTGTCCGTAATAGATGCGGGCCACGTCGGCAACCACCGGCTCGTCCTCCGCGCCGCCCTGCTGCGACGAGACGAACTTCGCCTTCTCCGAAGCGCGGGAGAGGAACACCATCTCATCAAGACGGGCCGTGACGCCGCGACCGATCTGGTTGCCCGAGGCGTCCCGCTGGTACGGGTTGGAGATTCCGGCGGTGAGGTCGGCGTCCTTGTCGGCCTGCGAGAGGTAGAGCGCCTTCTCGCCGTTGCCCGGCTCGAGCGTCCCGCTGTTGTTCATGTCGCCGATGGTGCGGGAGCGGATGGCGAAGAACGTCTCGTCGGCCTTGAGGCGCGAGAGCGACTCGAAGTCGTCGCGCATCTGTCGCTCGATCGCCCGCGCCAGCGCATCAACCTCCGACACCGCCGCGCCGGTTCCGACCAGTTTCCCCACGGCGGAGAACACCTGCCCCATCGCCACCGACAGCACGATCACCACGCTCACCGCCACGAGCAATTCGGCGAGCGTGAACCCGCCCTCGGCGCGTGTTGTGCGGGGCGAATCGGACGTGCGGGTGTTGGGCATCGTGCGGGACATTGCGGCTTTCGGCGTGCGGAACGGGTTCGGACAAAAGAGCCAGGAAACGACTCTCGGCAGCGATCACTCAGCGGGAAATCGTGAACACGCGGGCTTCGATGGGGCGCAGCTGCCAC
Source organism: uncultured Phycisphaeraceae bacterium (assembly GCA_964477615.1). Lineage (GTDB taxonomy): Bacteria > Planctomycetota > Phycisphaerae > Phycisphaerales > UBA1924 > JAFLCM01. Next base: position 1,620 of record CAYZFW010000154.1, read on the forward strand.
TGCGGCGTGGCCTCAATGACGTCGCTCGATGTCCCGCCGCCAGACACAGGCGGCAAGCGGGTCGACGCCAGGTTGTTCACGGCGTACACAACGAAGTTGCCCGCCGCGCCCGCCGCGCTCGACGGCGCGAAGGGGAAGTTGATCACCGGCACCACTGCGTTCGCCGCGAGGCCCGCGATCCCCGCACCGGCCCGAGGCGCACGCTCCAGTTCGCACCAGTAGCCGCGCCCGCGGCTGAGCTGCACCACGCGCGTCACCTTCGAAACGCCGTCGGCACCGGGCAGGCCCGCGAGAGCATTCCCGGCGAACAGCACCGTCTGCCCCTGCCGCGCCAGGAACGACTCGTCCACCTCCAGCGTCGGGTTAGCCCGGCTGCAGTAGAACCAGTACGACTCGGTGTCGGTGTTGTAGACCAGCGAAACCCGCGCCGAACGGATCGGGCGCGTCAGGTTGGGATCGCCCGCGCGGTCGGCGGGGATGAACCGGGCCCCCTCGCGGTTGGCCTGGAGCGCGTACGAGAAGACGGCGACAAGCATGTTGCCCGAGTCGGTCCCGTCGCCACGCATCATCACGCTGATCCCCGCGACATCCCGCGTCGCGCCGTCGGCCCCGACCTCGGAGACGATGCGGTCGGACATCGAGAGAAGGGTGGTCTCGCGGTGGGTGCAGGAGCGGACTTCGACACGCTGGATGTAGCGGCCGGTGCGGGGGGGCTCAGGAATCCCGATCGGTGCCGGGCCGACAGGCTCGGTCACGCCGAAGATCTTCATCGCGTCGATCTCTGCAAACTGAGAGTTCGCTGGCGACAATTCGAGCTTTGTCTCGCCCGACGACGGGCACTTGAACGCGTTGATGCGGATGAAGTTCTCAGTCCGCCAGTTTTCTGCCTGCCAGCCCTGGTCGAGGAAGTTCTCGATGTCGTCTTTCTGGCGAAGCAGAAACGTCGAGGAGTTGCACGGCCCCGAACCAAAGGTAGGGGCTGCGGCGTCGCGCGGATCAAACGCAAACGTGAGGCGCTTCACCTCGCCCGGCGTGGTGAAGCCGTCGTCCGTCGTCACGCCGTCCCAGCCGATGTAGACATCGATCTCCAACGTATCCGCCACCACTGAGCGCACCGGGAAGTACGGGTTGAATCCAGCGAACGTCGTGACCGCGGACGCGGCGTTGAGGAAACCGTCCCGCCCCAGCACCGACGAAAGGCTGGCAAGCCCCCGCGCGTCGTACATCGTGAACCCCTGGATGGGTTTCTCGAAGTACGCCCACACGCAGTTGTCCGTATTGTCGCCGTTGGACGATGGGAAGTTGTAGATCGAAAGCGCGTTCTCGAGGTTCGAGTTGACGGGCACCCACTCGACGCCGAGCTTGTCGGCGGCGGGGACGTTGGCGATGTTCCCGGCGTACCCGGCGACGCACTTGGCCAGGTCGGCCCCGTCGCGGAACCCCGAGAAGGTCTCGATGATCTTCGACTCAGTGTTCCGCGCCGCCGTAGTCCCGCGCGACGACTGCGACACCAGTTGCTGCTGCCGCGCCGCCCCGGCGAAGAGGGCCGACAGGCCGATCATCCCCAGCCCGATGATGATCACCGCCACCAGCACCTCGATCAGCGTGAAGCCGCGCCGGAAAAACGCCGGGGAGGCAGGCGGGACGCCTGTCGCAGGGGCTGTGTTATGGCTGTTCATCACGATCCGGCCCTCCTGTTCACCGCACCCGTGAAGCGATTGAGCGTCAGCACCTCGGCGTTGCGGTCGATCCACCCGCTGATCCGTTTCGCCATCACGTTGCTGAAGTACGCGCTGTTGATCCCCGGCACCGCGATGGTCTCAAGGTTCGTCCGCTTCGGCGCGGCCTTCGTCGGGTCACGCACTTCCGGACGCGCCAGGTACGCCCGCGGCAGGCCGACGTCCTTCGACAGCCGCGACACATCCACCACCGCCAGCGCCGTCGCCGCACGCAGTCGAACCTCGGGGTTCGGCGTCGGGTCGACCGCCGCGGGGTTGCCGGCGAACTCGGGGTCGAACACGTTGATGCGGTCCACCGCCACGCGCGGCCCGGGTGCGGGCGGCGTGCGGTCGTACGGCGTGTTGGGGATTTCCAGGTACGCGTTGTGCAGCGGCTCGGCGCCCTGCGACGTCGCCGTCACCACCGCGCCCACCGGATCAAAGAAGATCGCGAACGACTGCGCGTGCCGCACGGCCGTCTTGAACTCCTGCGTCCGCCCGCCCCACTGGGACCGCTGGATCAACCAAGGGTTGGCCCCGTCGGTGGTGTACAGCGTCGGGTCGTTGCGGGGGGGGATCCACAGCGCCGACTCGCCGCGGTCCGCCGCGGAGTTCTGCGTCACGCCCTCCTCGGCGATCTCCCCGGCGTACCACTGGCGTGTGGGGCCGGAGCCGTTGGCTCCGTTGTCAAGGATCGGCGAGCGCGACGACGTCGCGGGGATGTTCGAGTTGTCGGGGTTGACGGTGCGGGTCACGCCGAAGGACATCGCGTACACGCAGAACCCCGGGGGCAGCTCGATCGGTGCCTGTCCCTCGGCGGCGCGGTACGGCTGGCAATACGCCCCCTGCGTCTGGAACGCCACGCTGGAGGTGAGATACCCCGTGCCGCCCGATGAAAGCAGTTCGATCACCTGGATGCGGCACACCTCAGTGGTGTAGTCGAAGGTGAACATCACCCCGGTGTAGCGGCTGTTGCGGATGGCCAGGGCCCGGGCCTGACCGAGCGCCGAGGTCGTGAGGTTGATCGCGCTGGAGTAGTTGTTCGAGGCGATGATGCGGGTAAAGCCCGGCAGCAGCAGCACGCTCGCCAGTGCGATGATCGACACCGCGATCAGCAGTTCGATCAGCGTGAACGCCCAGCCGCGCGGGGCACGGCGGCCGCGCCGGGTCGCGTTGGTCATATTGGGCGGGGTGCGTCGGGTCATGGGTGAGGTGTCGAGAGGTCAGGTCGAATCGCGGAACGGTGCGGGCCGGTCGTTGGGTCGGGTTCGAGCGCCGGGTCAGAAGTTCCGCAGCAGCGCAAAGGCGTCGTTCGAAAGGTCCGGCGAACCGACGGGGTACGAGTACAGGTTGTCCTCGAGGGCTTTTTCGATGCGGGTGCGGAACACCCCGTCGTCCTCGCCGGTTTCCTTGCGGGCCTCGTCGCCGATGCCGACAAGTCGGTCTGGACCGGCGCTCATGAAGTACGGGCGTCCGTTCTGACAGTCGCCGTAGAGCGACTGGGCCACGGTGTTCTCCGGGTGGACGTACACGATGTACGACTGGTGGACCGCGGGGTACGCCGCACGGTTGTTCTGCTGGGCAAACTGCCACTGGGACGCCGGGACGGACCAGCCGTCCAGGACCGTCAGCGCGTTGTCGTCGCGTGCCTGGGTGCCGTACGCGTCGCGCGGCGTGACCTGCAGCAGCCCTTGCGGGAGCGAGGACAGAATTGCCTCGGATTCCGCGATCCCCTTCGCCTGCGCCACGAACACGCCGGCCGATGGTTTGCGCGGGTGGAGCGTCGGGTTGCCCTGCAGATCGCGCGTGAACGCCGGGGTATTCTGCACGACGTTCTGGTTGTCGCCCTGGTTCAGGATGCCGCCGACGTAATCCCAAGCGACGCCGGGCCGGCCCACATAGTCCGCCGGGCGGTAGCGGGGGAACGACCCCACCGCGACGTAGTACTCCTCCATCGCGCGGTCGAGCGCCGACAGCACGCCGCGCGTCTGCCCCGCCTTCTGGCCCGACAGCGCTCCCGAGCCCACGGCGGACACGAGCGCCACCAGCACAACGATCACGCTGATCGCCACGAGCAGCTCCACAAGCGTGAAACCGCTGCGGACAGCGTCGCGGATTGGGTGAGAACGGTTGGTCATTGCGGGCCAAGCCTCACAGCACGGGTGGAATACTCAAGGAGTTGCCGCGTGCGCACTGCGGCGTCCGCGCCGCTCAGCACCGCCGCGGGATCGAACTTCGGATCGGTCGCACCGATGAAGGGCATCGACTCCTCAAACAGCCGGTCCATCTCGGTCTCGTACGGCGCGGTGGAACTCGGGCTGAGCTCCTTGTTCAGCCGCTCGACGTTCGGCGCCAGCAGCATGTACGACGAGGTCATGAGGTCCGAATCCTCGGGATGCGGCTGCCAGTTGGGCGTGCCGATCTTGAGGATCGCCTTCATCGATTCCGGGCCGCGAAGTTCAACGGGGATGCGCTCCGTCGAGGCCTGGTTCGGCGGGTTCGAGGTTGCGTCACGCGTCGGCCACTGGCGGTAGTACCGGATCGCCTCGCCCGAAGGCTCGATGAAGCGGTACATCCAGATGTTCGAGGCACCATCGACGCCGGGGATCCGCGCCCGCATCGGCGTCGTGGCGCTGCCCGGAGCGACCTCGACAAGCTCCAGCACGCCCTTCATCTGCTCCGGACCATAGGTGCGCCCGGAGAGGTCCGGGCTATGCACGAAGGTGCCGGGCGTGGAGGCGGGCTTCTTCCACGCCTTGAACGGCCCGGGGTTGCGGAAACCCGCACCAGGGAAGCCGTCATCAAGGGCCGCGGCGCGATACCCCGCGGCCTGCTCTGACACACCCGCGGTGTTCGGCGGGAAGCCGATGGTGTTTCGCTGGAACGTGCGACCGCTGACGCCGCCCATGCCCATCAGGAACGCCGGGAGCGAGAACTGGCTGTTGAAGCGCTGCCGCCGATAGGCGCGGAGCACGTCGGCGCTGTTGCCGCTGATCTGCCCTTCGAGTTCGGGCGTCAGCACGCCGCCCAGCAGGCCGTCCGGGCCGTTGCCCGTCTGGCCCACGCGCGAGATCAGCGGCGGCTCGTACGTCAGGTCGGCCTTGAACTGCGCCACCGCCTGGTTGATGGTGGCCAGCAAACCGGTCGTACGGGTCTTGGCGGCGGAGCTGAACACGCCCCGCGCCGCCACGGTGACCAGCGCCACCAGCACCGCGATGCTCGCGATGACAACAAGCAGCTCCACGAGGGTGAACCCCCGAGCCGTCGCAGCACGCCGGGTCGACACAGCCCGCGTCGAAAC
>CAYZFW010000155.1:0-6624 GCA_964477615.1 uncultured Phycisphaeraceae bacterium
GGGGGCCGTGGAACGTGCAGCTCGGACGCGCGGCGCGGCGAGTCCGGGGGGCCCGCGGGGGCAAAGGCGTCCCCTACTTTGTTTCCATCCGAGGCATGCTCGACGACTGGTGCATGGCCCAGAAGGGTCTCAAGAAGTCGCTGTTCCTGAAACTCGGCGGCACACGCCACTACGAGAACGCCGCGAGCGTCCACCTGACGGCCCAGTTCGAGTACGAGCAGGCGAAGAAGTACTTCCCGCGCGGTCGCGGCACGGTGATCCCCAACCTGCTTGATCTCCAGCCGTTCCGCACGCTCCCGCCAGAGTCGATCGCGCGGGCGAGATTCCCGCACCTCGGAACGGACAACCCGCCCGACGCTTCAGGGCAGCGCGAGCCCGTGCTGCTGTTCCTCAGCCGCATCCACGTCAAGAAGGGCATCGAGCACCTGCTGCGCGCGGTGCGGCTGCTGAACGATTCGGGCACGCCGTGCCGCGCGATCATCGCCGGCAGCGGCGACGAGCCGTACGTCGCATCGCTGCGTGCCTTGTGCGCCGAACTCAACCTCAACGACCGCGTGGCCTTCGTCGGCCTCGTCACCGGCGACGAGAAACTCAGCCTCTACCGCGCGTGCGACCTGTTCGTCCTTCCCACCAGCCAGGAGAACTTCGGCTTTGTCTTTGTCGAGGCCCTCGCCTGCGGCACGCCGGTGATCACCACCAAGGGCGTCGACATCTGGCCCGAACTCGAGAGCAGCGGAGCGGCCCTGATCGCGCCCGGCACGCCGGAGGGAACCGCCGACGCCGTGAAGTCCATGCTCGCCTGCGGCCACGACCGCCTGAAATCCGACGGCGAAAAAGGCCGCGCCTGGACCTTCAACTGGCTCGACCCCGACAAGGTGATGGACCAGTTCGAGGCGATGTACCGTGCCGGGGGGGCCGGGGGCGCGGGGGCGGGCCGGTAGCCGTCGAGGCCAGAGCGGATGCCGCCCGGCGCGGTCCGAACCGGCGAGAATCTTCAAGAAACAAGCCCCGAATCGGCGTCGCTGGACATTCACGCCCCACCCGCCGATACTTCCCTCCCCGCCCCGCGTTCCGCGGCGGCGTGACGCCACCTTAGCTCAGTTGGTAGAGCGGGGCTTTCGTAAAGCCCAGGTCGCTGGTTCAAGTCCAGTAGGTGGCTTTGGTTCGAGCTGCCGGGGAATTGACGCACCGCACGCCAAATGAAAAGGCCCCGAGGTTAGACCCCAGGGCCTAGATCCGTTTTACTGTGAGCGGTCCTCTACACGCGGGATCGAGCCTCACGGCTCGTTGAAGAACTCGCAGCCGTCAGAGAAGATGCCGTTGGCATCGACCCAACTGGGTTGGCATCCGGTGATCTTGCAGTTGCCGTTGACGCACGACACCGACGTGACGCGCGGTCCCGGCGTACAGACCACACCGCAGTTCCCGCAATTGTTGACGCTGGTATTGATGTTGGTCTCGCAGCCGTTGGCGGTGATGTTGTCGCAGTTGCGGAAGCCGGCGTTGCACGAGCCGATAAAGCACGTGCCGTTGATGCACGCCGCCGTGGCGTTCGCGAAGTTGCACACGAAGCCGCAATTGCCGCAGTTGTTCACGCTGCTCTGGGTGTTGGTCTCGCAGCCGTTGGCAAAGACGTTGTCGCAGTTCGCAAAGCCCATCGAGCAACCCGCGATCACGCACTGACCACCCGAGCAGCCGACCACAGCGTTGGGAACGCTGGGGCAGACATTGCCGCAGGCGCCGCAGTTATTGGTGTTGCTTGCCACGTTCACGCACTGACCGGAGCAGTTCTGGAAGCCGGGGTTGCACTGCAGCACGCAGTTGCCGTTGACGCAGTTGTACGTGCCGTTGGCGGGCGGCGGCGGGCAGTTGAGGTTGCACGCGCCGCAGTTGTTGATGCTGCTGAGGACGTTCACCTCGCAGCCGTCGGCGACGATGGTGTTGCAGTCCGCAAAGCCCACGTTGCACGAGCCGAGCTGGCACTGCCCGTTGACGCACACCGCCGTGGCGTTGGGGAGAATGCACACGCTCCCGCACGCGCCGCAGTTGGAGGTGCTGCTGAGGAGGTTCGTCTCACAGCCGTTGACCATGTTGTTGTCGCAATCGGCGAAGCCCGCCAGGCAGCCGTAGGTGCAGATGCCGCCCTGGCAGATGGGCTGGGTGTTCTGCGGCCCTTGCGGGCACTGCGACGCGGTGCCGCAGTTGAACTGCGTATCGCACGCGTCGCCGATGCCGTCGTTGTCGCTGTCCTGTTGGCCGGGGTTGGACTGGGTTGGGCAGTTGTCGCACAAGTCGCCCTGACCATCACCGTCGGCGTCGGCCTGGTTCGGGTTGGGGGCGCTCGGGCAGTTGTCGAGGTTGTTGGGGACGCCGTCGCCGTCGAGGTCGTTTGCACAGGTGGGGTCGGCGAAGTCGACGAGGCCGTCGCAGTCGTCGTCGATGCCGTTCTGGCAGTCCTCGGGAGCGCCTGGATAGATGTTGGGATTACTGTCGTTGCAATCGCCCTGGGCGACGGTGAATCCGTCGCCGTCGGCGTCCTGAACACACGTCGTGCCGAACACGGCAAGGAAGGCGACGAGGTCGGCCGTGTTGATCGCGTTGTTGTTGTCGAAGTCGCCGGGGCACGGACACGCGCCGCGCGGCCCCTGTCCCGGCGCTACGAGTTCCACGCCCTCAACGATCTTCGCTTGATCGGCGGCGACCGCCGCCGCGGCACCCGGCGCCTGCGGGCGAGCCGAGGCTGGTGCGAGCAAGAACAACGCCCCGGCGAGGCCACCGCCGCAGAGGAGCATCAGGAAGTCACGGGGTTTCAGCATGTTCGATTCTCCTTCGTGATGCCCCCATGCGTCATTCTCGACAGGGAGCACGGATTGTGGACAAAGCAAGTGTGCCGCAGCGCAATCGGCGCGGCACACTGATGATCCAACGGTCACGGCTTACGGCTCGTTGAAGAACTCGCACCCGTCGGCGAACACGCCGTTGGCGTCGAACCAGCTCGGGGAACAGCCGGTGATCTTGCAGTTCCCGTTGACGCACGACACCGACGTGACGCGTGGCCCGGGGGTGCAGACGATGCCGCAGTTCCCACAGTTGTTGACGCTGTTGTTGATGTTGGTCTCGCAGCCATTGGCAACGACGCCGTCGCAGTTCCGGAAGCCGCTGTTGCACGAGCCGACCGCGCAGCCGCCGTTGACGCACGCGACGGTGCCGTTGGGGATGGGCCCGCACGAGTCGCCGCAGGCGCCGCAGTTGGCCACGCTGGTGTTGATGTTCACCTCGCAGCCGTCGCTGAAGAGCCCGTTGCAGTCGCCGAAGCCGGCGTTGCACGCGCCGATGACGCACTGGCCGTTGAGGCACGCGGCCGTCGCGTTGGGCGGGTTCGGGCACACCACGTTGCACGACCCGCAGTTCTGCGTGTCATTCTGGACGTTCACTTCGCAGCCGTCGCCGGGCAGGGCGTTGCAGTCAAAGAAGCCCGGGTTGCACGAACCGAGCGTGCAGACGCCGTTCACGCACGTGGCGGTGGCGTTGGGGAACGAGCACGTCGTGCAGCACCCGCCGCAGGCGTTGAGGTTGCTTCCACCGATGAACACCTCGCAGCCGTTGGCGGGGTTCCCGTCGCAGTCCGCGTACCCCGGCGAGCACCCGAGGAAGCACACGCCGTTGTTGCAGCCGCCGATCTGGTTCGGACCGGGCGTACACACCACGCCGCACGCACCGCAGTTGTTCTTGTCCGTCAGCAGGTCGCGGCACACGCCGGCGCAGTTCGTGAAGCCGCTGGCACACGTCGGCACGCAGACGCCGTTGAAGCACGCGCTGCCCGACGGGCAGAAGAGCCCGCACGTGCCGCACGACGTGCTGTCAAACTGCACGTTCCGCTCGCACCCGTCCGCAAAGACGTTGTTGCAGTTCGAGTACCCCGGGTTGCACCCCGTGATCACGCAGGTGTTCCCGATGCACTGCACGATCGCATTGGGCGCGGCGGGGCACTGAGACTGCGTCTGGCACAGCAGCCCCTCGCACGCGTCCCCGATGCCGTCCCCGTCCCCGTCGGCTTGGTTCACGTTGGGGATGTTCGGACAGTTGTCGCACGCATCGCCCGCGCCGTCGTTGTCGAAGTCGGCCTGGGTGGGGTTGGGCGTGTTGGGGCAGTTGTCGCTGGCGTCGAGGATGCCGTCGCCGTCGGCGTCGGTGTTGCACGCCGTCGCGAACACGGCGAGGAACGCCGCGAGATCGATCGAGTTGATGAGGTTGTCGTTGTTGAAATCACCGGGACACCCGCACGACCGCGCGATGGCCATCGCCTCCGCGGGCGTCCGCGCCACCCCGCCCGAAATCGCGGGGGCCGTGACGGCAACCGCGGGCGCCACGGGCTGATCGCCCGGCGTCTCGCTCGCCTGCGGGCCCGCGAACGCCGAGATCGCCATCAGCGCCATCGCCGCCGCGGCCCTGAGCAGGTTTCCACCGTTCGTCATGTCCGTGTCTCCTCGGTTCGCGGGTGTGGTGTGAAAGCAAATGGGATGAACTCAGCAGCTCCGTCCGAGGATCTGCAGCGTGTAGTTGCTGCAAGACTGCCCCGAGATCCACCGGATCTCGATGAAGTAGTCGAACGAGTCGTTGTTCGGGGTCTTTGGAACGCTGATCAGGATCGTCTCGGTGGTGCCCGCGGCGTTGGTCGACGAGCCCAGCAATGTCCCACCGCACGCGGAATAGACGAACACGTCGTAGTTCACACCCGCCGGCACGAACACCTGGATCGTCTGCTCCATACTGCCCACCGCACACCCGGTCGAGCACTCGTTGGCCCGGGCCTTGAACCAGCGGGTGCGTCGGTCGCTGAACACCGGCCCCAGGAAAGCGTTCGCCGCGCTGGCACAGAACGCGCCGCAGCGCGTGTCCGCGCACACCGTGCCGAGGTCCGTCGCGGAGGTGCAGAAGTTGGCTGGCAGGCCGTGCTGCACCTCGCAGCCGTTCGCCTGGATGGAGTCACAGTTGGAGTACCCCGGGAAGCACGACTGCACCACGCAGTTGCCCGAGACGCACGCCGGCACGGCGTTGGGCAGGTTGCACACCACGCCGCAGTTCCCGCAGTTGAACGTCGTCGTCGCGTTGGTCTCACACCCGTCGGTGATGTTGTCGTTGCAGTCCACGAAGCCCGGGACGCAGCCGTAGACACACTGGTTGGCCACGCACGTCGCCGTCATGTTCGGCCTGGGGATGCAGTTGGCGGCGTTCACGCAGCACGCGTCGCCGACGCCGTCATTGTTGGAGTCCTGCTGGGTCGGGTTGGGGACGGTCGGGCAGTTGTCGCACACATCGCCCACGCCGTCGCCGTCGAGGTCCTCCTGGCAGGGGTTGAAGACGAACGGACAGTTGTCCTGCGGGTTGAGGAAGCCGTCGCCGTCGCTGTCGGGCGCACAGGCGGTCCCGAAGGCTCCGAGGAACTCGACGAGGTCGGCGGTGTTGATGACGCCGTTGGCGTCAAAGTCGCCGGGGCACCCGCAGGCCCGGGCCGGATCGCGCGGCCCGGCCCCGTCCGCGACCGCAACCTGCTGAGTCACAACCCGCACCCCGACAAGGGTCAACGCCACACCCACCACCACCCCGGCGATGAACACCTTCCCGTTCATGGTCTTTCTCCCGATGGCGAAGCTCGAAGCCCGAGCAACCGTGGCCAGATCCCCGAGACAGGTGAAAACCTACCATCCACTCCTCGTACGGGGAAACCCGTTGTGTCCAAAAATGTGAAGATTCGGCCAAGCGAACTCGATTTACGTCCGATAACTTTTTGATCCAAGTCTCGTCCGGGGGTTCGGGGTCCGCCGATCGCGGCTCAGGTTCTCCCGGGCGCTCACCCGCGCCCGACGCGTGGCCGGGTCGCGGCGGACGAGGGAATCGGGCGTCAACGCATGACGAAGGTCGGTGCTCCGTTCGGCTTGTCCACCCGCCCGACCTCCGCTAGACTCCCTCCCCCACCGGGCCTCCCCGGCGGGTGTTGTTGCCACCGTAGCTCAGTGGTAGAGCGCACCCTTGGTAAGGGTGAGGTCGCGAGTTCAATCCTCGCTGGTGGCTTTTCTCTCGGCCTGTTTCGCCGAAGGATCGTCGGGCTTTTCAGCCCTGCGCCTCCGTCGTCGATTGCCGGTCGGCTTGTCGGGCAAGGCCCTTTGCCGGGTTTTGGTGGTCCGAACGAGCACACAGTTCAATCGTCCGAGATCGGCCCCGCAAAGGTGGGCCGCTCTCGGACCGCGGGGGCCGAACGGTTCGGCCCCCACGCTTCGGGCGATCCGGCTCGGGCGCCGACGGTGTGGGTCATCCTCACCATCGGGTACATCGGGTGTTTCTTCGTCGGCGGATGGAACGGCCCTTGGCCTCCCCCGCCCGGCACGCTGGAGGTTCATTCGCCATGGCGAAAGACGTCTTTACACGCACAAAGCCGCACGTCAACGTCGGCACCATCGGCCACATCGACCACGGCAAGTCGACCCTCACCGCCGCCATCGCCGCCCGCTCGGCCGCGAAGAACGGCACCAAGGCCAAGTCCTACGCCGAAATCACCAAGGGCGGCACTGTCCGTGACGCCTCCAAGACCGTGACCATCGCGGCGTCGCACACCGAGTACGAGTC
>CAYZFW010000156.1:0-6559 GCA_964477615.1 uncultured Phycisphaeraceae bacterium
CACTCGCCGGCCTCTACGCCGCAACCAACGACATGGAGATCGGCGGCGCTTCTCGAATCACGCTCGACGGAGCCAAAGTCCCCATGTTCAACCACCCCGACCTCGACGTCCGGGGCAAGACCGGCACCGCCGCCGCACCCAAACTCTTCGCCGATATCGACGACGACGGCGACAAGGAACTCGCCCGCGAGGGCGATCACTCCTGGTTCCTCGCCATGGTCGGACCAAAGGGCAAGACCCCGAAGTACGTCATCGCCACCGTCATGGAATACGCAGGCAGCGGCGGCCGCGTCTCCGGCCCCATCGTCAACCAGATCATCTGGGCCCTCAAGGCGGAGGGCTATCTCTAAATGAGCCGCGCCACCGTCCCATCTTGGACCGCGCGCCGCAGCGAGAACGACGAAGGCCTCGTCCGCCTCCGCGTCCAAGGCCGCCTCGCGCTCCTCCACGCTGGCTGGATCGTCCTCGCCGCGTCCCTCGCCCTCGTCGCCCTCGGCGTCTATTGCATCGACGTCGCCTCCGCGCTCCGCCCCGAGGCCCTCGCCGCCGACGGCAAGAAGCAGGTGATGTTCGCCGTGCTGGGCCTGCTCGTCGCGCTCATCTGTGCCATCCCCCACTACCGCTGGTGGCTGTGGCTCACGTGGCCGCTCGCCGCCGTCTCGGTCCTGCTCCTCGCGGTGCTCATCATCCCGGGCGTCCCCGCCAGCCTCGTCACCCCGCGTAACGGCGCACGCCGCTGGATCGATCTCGGCGCCTTCGACCTCCAGCCCGCCGAAGTCGCCAAAGTCGCCTACGTCCTCGCCACGGCGTCGTACCTCCGCTACCGCAAAAACCACCGCACCCTGCTGGGCCTCGTGCCCCCCGCGATCATCGTGCTGGTACCGATGGCCCTCATCGTCGTCGAGCCTGATCTCGGATCCTCGCTGCTGTTCCTGCCCGCGCTGGTCGCGATGCTCGTCGCCGCCGGGGCCAAGCTCAAGCACCTCATCGCCGCGAGCAGTATCGGCGTCGTCATGGCCGCCATCGTCGCCGGGGCAAGTCTTTTCTTCGCCTCTCGAGGCGAGTACCCCCTGCTCCGCAAGCACCAGGTCGACCGCATCCAGGCCGTCCTCGACATGGCCAGCGGCGACGACCGCTTCGCCGACGACCGCGGCTTTCAGGGCCGACAAGCCGTCACCCTCGTCGGTGCCGGCGGCTGGGCCGGCCACACCGACGACCGCTCCCGTGCCCTCGTCCACTTCTCCAAACTCCCCGAAGCACGCAACGACATGATCTTCGCCGTCTTCGCCAACCGCTTCGGCTTCGTCGGCGTGCTCGGACTGCTCGCGCTCTATTCCGCGTGGGTGCTCGGCGCCCTCTACGCCGCAGGGCGCTGCAAGGACGCCTTCGGCCGCCTCGTCGTCGTCGGCTTCACCGCCATCATCGCCACCCAGGCCCTCATCAACCTCGGCGAGACCATGGGCCTGCTGCCGATTACGGGAATGACCCTCCCCTTCGTCAGCTACGGCGGCTCCAGCATGCTGCTGGGCTTCATGATGGTCGGCATCATCTTCTCCATCGCCATGCGCCGCCCCGACCACTTCTGGCGGCAGAGCTTCGAGTTTGATGACGGGGAGTAGGGATTGGTTCGGGGCGGTCACGAACTGACGCAAGAATGCTGCAAGGCGGGGCCCCTCAGGCGACATTGGCACCCGAGGACCCCCCATGCACACCAAGAAATCTATCGCGCTGTCGCTCGCCTCCCTTTTCGCCGCCGCCCTCCCGGCGCTGGCCGCCCCCGGCGGATTCAACTTCGCCCCCATCACCATCAACGACAACGCGAATGCCTCGCTCTACCCCAGCACCGCCGAGGTGACGACGTCGGCCCCCATCACCTCCATCAGCGTGCGGCTCATCGGCATGCAGCACGCCCGGCTGAGTGATCTCACGGTCCTGCTCGTTTCCCCCTCGGGCAAGACGGTGCAGCTCATGGCGAACGTTGAAGGCGCGGTGGCCAACCAACCGGATGTCTTCTTCGCCGAACCCGGCGAGTCGATGAACGGCCAGACCATCCTTTCCGACCGCGTCTTCCGACCCACCGTGGTCGGCCAGCCCGTCGCCATGCCCGCCCCCGCCCCGGCCCTCCCCTACGCCACCAATTACGCCTCCATCATCGGCGACAACATGCTGGGCACCTGGTCGCTCTTCATCCGCGACAACGCCACGGGCATTTCCGGCAACATCACTGGCGGCTGGGCCATCGGCTTCAACGGCAATTCCAGCACGCCGTTCCTCCCCGAGTTCACATACCAGGGCTTCGTCACCGAAGCCGGCACCCCCGTGACTGGCACCCGCGACATCCGACTCGAATTCTGGTCCAGCCCCTACAGCACCTTCGGCGGCGACAGCCGCGGCAGCTACACCGCCACCAATGTCCAAATCACGAACGGCCGCTTCACCGTCCTCGTCCCCCGCGAAGCGCCGTACCTCACCGATGACCGCCAGCTCTTCGTCGAGATCGGCGTCCGCGAGCCCGGCGGCTCCGCCTTCACCGTCCTTTCCCCCCGCCAACAGATCACCGCCGCGCCCTACGCCATCCACGCCGCGAACGCCCGCACCGCCGACTTCGCCACCGAAGTCCTCAGCGTCCCCTTCAGCAGCGTGACCAACGTGCCCGCGAACATCCTGAATCCGTTCCAGCCCTGGTCTTCGGGAAGCAGCAACTCAATCTTCAACAGCAACCCCGGCAACGTGAACATCGGCGTCACCGACGGCACCTCGAAACTCACCGTCCAGGGCACCATCGAGTCCCGCACAGGCGGCTTCAAGTTCCCCGACGGTTCAACGCAACCCGCCGCCGCGTTTGTCGCCGTCGGTTCCACCACCCTCTTCACCGATGCCGGGAGCATCGGGGCCAACAGCGATGTCGGATTCTCCACAACGTTCGCCGGTTCCCCGTTGCAGACGACCGACGTGGTCCTCGTCTCACCGCAGTCCGCGTTGCCCGCCAACTTCAGCATCTCCTACGCCCGGGTCGTGAACGCCAGCACGATCAACTTCGTGCTCCGCAACAACGGCACCACCGTCGTCAATCCGCCGGCGATCACCTTCAACATCCGCGTCATCCGCTGATCGCCCACCCCCTGGAAGGGCAATCCAATCTTCGGCCACGCCCGAGAATGGCACCGATTGGCTGATCTCATCCACGCCAAAAAGAAAGCCGAAGTTGGCACCCCGGATTCGCACCAAATCGGCGGCAAGACCGCCGATGGTGCGTTTCAATAGGGGGTCCATGGACGCAGCCGCGACCACATCCCCGACGACCACGCCCAACGCGCCCAAGCCGCGTTCAAAGGTGCGGTCCGTGGTCCGCTGGCTGCCCGTCATCGCCACCGTGATCCTCGCGATCTTCGCGGTCGTCCAGGCCTTCGGCAAGATGCACTGATCGGCACATGCGGGAACACCGGCAGGACCGCCGCGACCGATGGTCGCTCACCGCAGCGCCCCAGCCACTTTGTGCAGTGCTTCGCCAATCTGCTTCACCTGCGTCTCGTTCAGACCCGAGTGCACCGGGATGCAGAACAGCGTCTCGGCCAGGCGGTCCGACACCGGCGGGAAATCGCGCACCAGCTTCTCGAACGCCGGCTGACGCGTCACGGGCCTGGGATAGTGGATCGCGGTGGCCACGCCCTCGGCGTTGAGCGCCTTGGCGAAGAGATCTCGCACGTTGCTCCCGTCCGCGGGGTTGGCGAACTGCGTCGGATCAATCCGCACCGGGTACAGGTGGTAGATGCCCACGGCGCCGGGGGTCTCCGTCGGGGCCGCGAGGCCCGGGATCGCCGTGATCGCGCGGTCAAACGCCGCGGCGTTGGCGCGGCGCTTGGCGTTGTTCGCCGGCAGACGCGTGAGCTGGCTGAGCCCCAGCGCGCCCTCCATGTCGGTCATGCGGTAGTTGTAGCCCACCTGCCCGTGGATGTACTTCTGCGTCTCGCCGTGCGAGCGCAGCAGCTTGATCTGCTTCGCGAGATCATCATCGTTCGTCGAGATGAACCCGCCCTCGCCGGTGGTCATGTTCTTGGTCGCGTACAGCGAGTACGTCACCGCATCGCCGAACTCGCCCAGCCCGCGCCCCTTGTAAGTGGCCAGGTGCGCCTGCGCCGCGTCGTACACCACCGCCAGCGCATGATCCACGGCCAGCTTCTCAACGCCGTCAATATCCACCGGGTTGCCGTAGAGGTGCGTGCAGGCAATCGCGGTGGTCTTGCTGGTGATTCGTCGGCGCGCATCGGCGACATCGATGTTGTACGTCTTGGGATCGACATCGCAGAACACAGGGATGCCCCCGCGGGCGACGACCATGCTGACGGTGGCGATGTACGTCCACGCGGGCACGAGCACCTCATCGCCCGGCTGGATGAGCGGCTCGTAGGCGAGTTGGAGGGCGCAGGTGCCGTTGGCGCATGTCATCATGTGGCGGGCGCTGGTCTGCTTCCCGAAAGCCTCCTCGAGGGCGAGGCAGTGCTTCCCCTGGGCCAGCATCCCGGAGCGCATCACCCCCACCACCGCGTTGATGTCCTCTTCGGTGATCTGAACCGAGACCGGCGGGATGGGCTTCTCACAGACGGGCGTGCCGCCGTGGAGGGCAAGGGTCTTGGTGCTGGAACCCGAAGTGGCCATCATCGTCATCGGCGTCGCTCCTGAAAGGTGAGGGCGGAAGGATAGTCACGCGGCGTCCGAGACGCAATAGAAATCGGCAAAGCGACGCGATATCCGCATTTTGTAAGGACATCGGGCCAATCGACCTGATCCCGTCCGCAACCGCTGCGGCCGGCTCCCACGGCGATCCCACGACGATGTGGGCCAATCCCAGATTTGGGAATCGCTCTGAAGTTGCCTGATCAGGTCTGCCCGAACGGGATCGCGTGTTAGGGTACGACGCGAGGAACCCGAAGGCATCGCCATTGTCGCGCAGCCCCGGCGTGATGGCCTCTTTGATCGGACACGTGAGAACAGAAGGAGTGAGGACATGCGTACCACCAGGAATCTCACCGCCGCGGCGGTTGTCGGTCTGTTCGCCGCCGCGGGGACCGCCACGGCCGGCGCGCCGCAGTACACGATCGTCGAGATCGGCGCGGTCGCGGGGCACAGCGGGTCGCAGGGGTTCCGGGTGTCGAGCAACGGGCAGTATGCCACGGGTCGGTCGCTGGGGGCTCCCGGCAGTCTCGCGATCTCGTGGACGGCGCCGGGCACGTTCGCCGCGCTTCCGAATCTCGCGAGCCCGGTGCGGAATTTCGGCGTGGGGAACTCGGTGAACGACGCCGGGGTGTTTGTGGGGACCGGGTCCACGACGTCGTTTGGTTCCAGTCCGCTGCCGGTGATCTGGGTTGGTGGTGTGGCGGCGGCGCTGCCGCTGCCTTCGGGGCAGACGGTGGGGCGTGCGAATGACATCAACAACGCGGGCGTCGCCGTGGGGTCGGTCAACGGTGGGAGTCTGGAAGCGCCGGTGGTGTACACGGGTGGGGCGGCGGGGACGGCCGCGCTGATCACCACCCTAGGCCCCGGCGGCACACGCATGACCACGGCGTTCTCGATCAACAACTCGAACGTGTGCGTGGGCAACGGCGTCGATCCGAACAACGCGGCGCGCAATGTCGGCATGGTGTACGACATCGATGCGAACACGATGATCGAGGTGGGTGCGCTGCCGGGCGCGAACGGCGCGCTGGCCTTTGACATCTCGAACGCCGGGCATGTTGTTGGCAGCAGCATGCTCAACCAGGGATCGGGTCTGCCGTACATTTGGACGAGCGGCGGCGGCATGGTGGCCATCCCGTTGCCGGCGGGCACGTCGCAGGCCGGGGCGCGGGGTGTGAACTCCGATGGATGGGTCGTTGGCACGGCATCGAACGCGTTCGCCATCCCGTATCTGTACGACGGCACGGCAACGTACCGCGTGCAGGACCTGATTCCGCCGGGCTCGGGCTGGGACCTTTCGACCAACACATCGTCGAGCGCGATCTCGATCAGTGACACGGGCGTCATCGTGGGCACCGGCGTGTTCAACGGCAATGTGCGGGCCTATGCGATGATCCCCGTTCCGCCGGTGTGCGTGGGGGACATCAATGGCGACCTTGTGGTGAACACGGTTGACCTGACGATCTTCCTCGGGAACTTCGGTCTCGCGGTGCCCACGGGTACGCAGGGCGATCTTGATGGCAACGGCGTGGTCAACACGGCGGACCTGGTGATCTTCCTCGCGGCGTTCGGGACGAACTGCAACGGGTAAGGCTGTGAGGAGGCGATCGCGTTTGCTCGCGGGGCACACGCTGCCAATCTGTTGACGTTCTCTCGCGCTCAGGCGGTTCACGTCGCGGCTGGCCCTGAGCATCGTTGGAACGATGCTCAGGCGTCGGGGGTGCGTGCTGCGCGGGGCGTGTTGGGGGCGCGCACGTCTTTGGGAGGGGGTTGGTGGCTCGGGGGGTTGTCGTGCGTGATGGTGATTGTGTCGGTGATGGCAGCGGTGTGGGGGTGGGCTTGTTTCGTGCGGGGAGGCGTGTGTGATTTCCAGCGAGCAGCTTGC
>CAYZFW010000157.1:0-6534 GCA_964477615.1 uncultured Phycisphaeraceae bacterium
CCCCCCCCCCCCCCCCCCCCCCCCCCATATTTTAACTCCCCCCCCCCCAAACCCGCAACCTTGAGTGGTTGGCGGAATGCGGCGGTTCATCGATTTCACTGTGGCCCGGTCCGGAGTTCCCATAATGCTAAAGTAATCTCAGATCAGGCCGTGTCAAGGAGTTTTTGCGATTTTCTCGGTCATGCTGGCGATGACCCGTGCCGCCGCAAAGGTCCTCATCTTCGATCTCTCCGGCGTCGGCCAGGTGTGGCGGGTCGTCAGCACCGTCGGCGTCGGGCTGCTCATGATCGGCGCGGCGATGGTGTACGCCAGGGTCTCTGAGCGCATCGAGAACGAACCCAAGGACCCGAGCCCCGAAGGCCCCGCCGCGCCGACGCACCCCATGTCATGAGAACGCCGCGGTGCGCGGTGCGGCATGTTCGCGAGCGGGCCGTGACGCCCGCTCATGCCACCGCCGCGGCGCACGCAGCGCAGCAAGCAAACTCGACAGCACCGCCCCCGTCAGCATCACCACCGGCACGGCCCACAGCGTCCACACCACCGCCGCCGCCCCGTCGGTGCGCACCATCGGCATCGCGAGCACCGCGTCCTTCATGAACACCCCGCCCAGCGCGAGAACCGCGAGAGGCAACCCCGCGGCGGCCGCGCGGGCCAGCAACTGTTCACGTGTGTGATTCGTCCGACTCGTGGTGATCGTCATGGTGCGTTGCTCTGGAAAAGGGCATGTGAAATCCCGCCCGCCGCCCCGCCCGGAAGACGGGGCGGCAAGGTGTGGTTGGGAAAAGGCGGTTGAACCTTGCATTCCCAGAGAGACCGTGCCCCGCTCCGCGCGCGCCGATCACAAATTGACATGTCTCCACCACCGCCCGCCGCGTTCGGGCCGCGTTTGCAGGACTCGTGCAACTGTGTCAGGCGCTTTCCGTAGGAAGATGCCCAGAGCGCACGCGTGCCGAGGCGCGGTACCCTCACGCCCGAACGATCGCACTCACCTCTCGGCGATCCGCCGGCTCACCACTGCAAGCACCAGCGAACCATGAACAACGCACTCCTCACCGGCGCCCTGTGCGCTTGTCTCGCGGGCACCGCCCTACACGCGTCCGCCGCCGACCCTGCTCCAGCCCCCGCTCCAGCCCCCGCCGCGCCCGTAGCCGCGCCCGCCCCGGACCTCTCAACCCCCGCGGCCATCTGGGAAGCGCTCACCTCGGAAGATCGTGTCTCGATCACGCCGGACCAGATCACAAGCGCGCTGCCCATCGTCGAGTCTGCAGCGCAGGCGGAGCCGAAGGACGGGCGCTGGCTCTGCGCCCAGGCGATCCTCCGCGGCCGCCTCGGCGAGAAAGAGAAAGCTGTTGAACTCGCGGAGCGCGCCGTCAAGCTCGCCCCCGACAACGCCCGCGTCCAGTGCGCCTACGGCACCGCGCTGTTCGAGAACATCAACAACGTCGGCATGTTCTCCAAGATGGGCTACGCGGGCGACGGCGAGAAGGCGTACCCGAAGGCCGTCGAACTCGATCCAAAGTATGTCTCGCCCCGGCTGGGGCTTGTGCAGTTTTATTCCAACGCCCCCGGTATCGCCGGCGGCAGCATGAAGAAGGCCCGCCAGCACGCCCAGGCCATCGTCGATATCGGTGGGCGCTCCGCCAGCACCGGCCACTCGCTGCTCGCCAACCTCGCCGCCAAGGACGAGAACTGGGACGAGGCCGCGAAGCAGCACCGCCTCGCCTCCGACACCGCCGCCACGCCGCGCGACAAGGCCGCGGCCCTCATCAACCTCGGCCTCATGCTCGTGCGCGAGCGCAACGACCCCGACGGCGCGATCAAGACGGCGCAGGAAGCCCGCGCCCTCGTCGCCCCGCCCGACGACAGCATGGCGGACTTTGTCGAAGGGCTTGCGATGCAGAAGCAGGGCCGCCACGCCCAGGCCGCCGAGATGTACCGCGCCGTCATTGCCAAGAACCCGCAGGCGGTGAACAGCCGCTTCGCCCTCGCCGAGTGCCTCGAGCAGACCGACGACAAGGCCGGCGCCGCGGCGATGTTCGAGGAGTTCGCTGCCAAGTTCCCCAAGGAACCCCGCACCGAGGACGCCACAAAGCGCGCCAAGAAGTTGCGGAAACAGACCGCAGGCTGAGCGCGCTTCACGCCGTCGGCGCGAGCTTCCGGCTCACCTGCTTCACCGTGTGGTGTGCGATCTGGGCCGTGCTGTAGCCCGCGGGGATTCGCACGTACGCCTTGTCGTAGCGGGCGCACATCTCGCCCAGATCATCCACGAACGCGTGCCCGCTGAAGCGCACCAGCACCACCACCACGTCCGCCCGAGCCACCTCCGCCTCAAATGGCGCGGTCGACTGGTGCTCCACCGTGGTCACCCACCGCACCTCGGCCAGCCCGAGGTCGCGCTCGATGGCACGCCGCGACATCTCGTTGCGGATGCCGCCGACGATGAACATGCGCTTGCCCGCCAGCATCGACGCCGCGTGCTTCACCTCCGCCGAAACCGCCCGCGCCGGCGCGGGCTCGGACGCGATGGCCTTCTCCTCCTTCGCCGCGCGGTATCGCTCGGCCTCGATCAACACCCGGCGGAACGCGTCCGACGGATCAAAGTCCTCCGGGATCACGTCCTCCACCGGCAGGATCAGCTCGCGGAGTTCCACGTCCGAAGGCGGCACCCCTTCGCGCAGCAGCGCCTGCACCGCCGAGTCAAGTGTCCGCGCGTGCGCCAGCAACTCCTCCATCGCTTCGGGAGTGGGCGAACCCGGCTCGCCGCCGCCGCCGTTCGCCGGCACAAGGTCACCCAGCCGCTTGGCCTCATACTTCGCCTTGTTCAGCAGGCTCTTGCGCAACTTCGCCGCCGAGCGGTACGACGTGAACTCGGCCTTCACGCTCGCGAGGTCGGCGCTCAGCCGGTTGTGCTGCGCCGGCTCGGCGGGGTCGTTCAGGCGCATGAACCTCCCGATGTAGATGCGGAACCGCTGCGAGTACTCCTTCAGCCACAGGTACGCCTCCATCTGGTCGCGCTCTTTCTCGATGAAGAGCATCGTCTCCGCGCCGATCCGCAGCGCCGACTGCGCCTCGGCCAGCAGCCCCACCGCCCGCTCAATGAACTTCCCGCGCCGCTCGTCGTCGCCATCCACCGTGGACGTGAGCTCCGCCGCGGCCGCCAGGTTGTCGTACAGCGAAGCGAACAGCCGCAGGGCTTCGTCATCCGGCATCCGGTCGGCGAAGTTCGGATCGACCATCCACACCCAGCACTCGGGCAGCGCCTTGGCCCGCTCCACCGTCGCGCGGTCGGTCGGCGCGATCTCCGACATGTGGTCCGCGTTCATACTTTTAAGGCGCCGCCGCTCGATCGCCCACCGGCACGCATCGGCCTTCACTCGGCACCGCGACACCACCAGCGACAGGTCGGGCTCCCCGCCCGCCAAAGGGCCAGTCCCCGCGTCCACTTCGGGCGGTGCCTCGATCACCCGCGGGTTTCCGAAGGTCTTCGGCATCATCGGGTCATACGGCACCTCGATCTCAACGTCCTGCTCCCCGATGCGCATCGTCGTGCGCTTGGTGGGGAGGGTGATGGGAGGAGGGGAAAGCGGCTCCTCCCGAACGATCGTATCAGGCGTTGCAGGTTTTGAGCCCACGGCAGGTGCGATTGCGTCGGCGGATGGTGGTACTGGGCGTTCCCCTTCTGTTTCCGAAGCGATACGTGAGAACCAATTGCCGACGGAGCGGATTAGCTCGCGCACTTCAGATGAGCGCTGTACAGCGATGCGAAGTGCGCGATCAACGTCTTCTAGCGAGGTGTTCATGGACAATCTCCTTCAGAAAGACAGGGAAAAATGTGCGGCCTCGACCGAGCGCCCGCCTTGCAGGGGCCAATTGGAGGCCGAGCGTTACGCAGCGATCTGCATCAGGTCAGAAGCGTCGAAACCGCGCACGGCCAGCGAACTCCGCAGGTGTTCGAGACCTCGGAAGAGGCGGGTGTTGACCGTATTCACACCGACGCCGGTGGCAAGGGCGATGCCTGCACGGCTGTGGCCGAGGCCGATGACCCGGACAATGACGCGTTGCTGCGCAGTCGTCAGCGTCCTCAGGGACTTCCGCAACTCGAATTTCAATTCGCTACGCGAAAGCTGCAGGTCCGGGGATTCGTCGTCGCAGGGGCGACTCTGTCGATTGAGGACTTTGTAGCTTTCGCGGTCATCCGAGTGCTCTTCATCCGCATTCTTCGTTTCCCACTTCGGCTTCTGGCGTTCCGCGATTCTCTCGATGATTCTGAAAAGATAGCTTCTTAGTCTGATGATCGGCTTACCTGATGCGATCCGGTTCCATAGTGCAATGAGCGATTCTTGTTCAAGGTCATCGGCTGAATATCTGGATTCATGGCCTCCCGGTACTCTCTTGAATACACGCGTGTGTGTGGATATCACAAAGCCCCTCGCTCGTTCTCGAATCCACTCGAACGCAAGAGGCATACCGGAAAGCGCATCGCGAAGCAGGTGCGGGTCGTCCCAGCCGTGGTAGGCCATTTGTTTCTCTCCAACTACTTGTCAAACCAATCGCTCCAATCAAGGTGTCACACGACATCCTCCAATGACCAAGTACCTCGAAACCGGCATTCATTCCCGATCGTCCAGGAAAATCTTCATGCAGCGTACACGGGCCCGATGACGCGCAACAAGCCGCTTTGGCATCGTTCACTCGCCCTACGCCGCATTCAGCCGGACGACTTCAACCACACCCTCTTCGGGCGGGATGTCATAGCCGCGGGCCTTCATGGATTCGATCCACAGGTCCATCGCCTCGGCGATGTTGGTGAGCGCCTCCGCACGCGTCGCCCCTTGGCTGATGCACCCCGGCAACGAGGGCACCATCGCGACCCACTGCCGATCTTCGTCCTGGTAGAGCATGGCATGCCGCATAATTCAGAATGATATCGCGGCCCGGCAGACGGCGGGATTGCGCGTCAGTGGTCTGTATGGGTGTGCAGGGTTGAACGGGCCCGATGACTCGCCTCGAAACCGTCCGTCTCTCCCCGTGGTGCCAACGAACCGCCCGAGAACCCCCCATCCCCAAAAAGAGACAGGAACAATCGGCGGAATCCGCACAAAACCAAGCCGTCCGCCTTGCGGGGTGACAAAACCGGGCTATTCTCCCTTCGGCTCGCCGTTCTTTGCACAGGGGACGGACAAGCCCAATCGATTCGCGGAGCCGTACCACGCCTTTGTGCGGGTTTCCTTCCCCGCCCACTGGTTCATCCCGGCGCTGTGGCCTCGTGTCGTCTCCTACCTCGACGCGCGAAGACCCGGCACGTGACGGCATGGCCCCGCACAGCGATTTCAGCGTGCGCCCGCGTGAAGACGCGTGCGCTCGCTTGGCACAGGGTCGGAATCGCACAGGGGCGTTCTTGGCCCGTTTCTCCTCGCCGTCTGGGCAAGACGCGGGGAAACGGGCGTGTAAGAGGGAACCGCACCCCGAATTCGTTGAAGCATGGCCGATCCTGAGCCCTCACCGCCCGCGGCCTCCCGCCGCGGGCGGCTTTCTTTTCCGAAGGCATCGAGGCATGAGGCATCAACGCATCGAGTCAATGCCCCACCCACGTTGCGTGCCCGCCACGCGTCCGGGAATCTGGTCCGCACAGCGCCGGCACCTGGGCGCGCGCCCGCGGCACATCGATTGAACCCGTCCCGCTGAAATGAAGACGCGAACCCAATCCCGGGCTTCCCGCCTGGCCATGCTGGCCCTCGCCTGCCCGCTGCTGGCGGGCTGCGCTTCGGCCCCGCGCGATTGGGACGCCGGGGCGTCCGCCCCTCAGACCCGCGACCGGTCCGTGCTGGTCTTCGAGACCGACGAAGCCCGCCTCGCCTCGGGCGACACCCTCGCCTTCGAGCGCTGGGAGTTCGCGCGGAACGACGCCCGCACGAACATCATCCGCCAGGTGCCGCTGGCCGCGACCCGCGCGTGGCCCCAGCCGCCTAAGCCCGCGGAGCGACGCATCCGGTTCTCGGATTGGCAGCAGCGCTGAAGCCGCCGCGATCATCTCCTGATCTCAAACCCAGATTCCTCACGCTCCGGCGGCACCGCGGCGCGGTCCTCGCTGCGGATGAACCGTGCCATCGTGGTCCGCACGCGGGACACGTACGCCTCCACGTCCACGCCGTCGCCCTGTGCCTCAAGCGTCACCGAGCCGTCGGGTTCGTTCATCGCCCACCCTGTGATGGGGGCACCTTTCGCAAGGTCGCGGCATGTGGCGCGGAACCCCACGCCCTGCACCCGACCGGTGTAACGAACGCGGACCCTCACCATGGGTCATGCTAGGTCCGGGCGGATGCGAGGGCCGGGCACGCCGCGCACGAATGGCACGGCGTTTGTCCAGATATCCCCCGAAAACCAGCCCCGGACGTGGACAACGTGTCAGCGTTCCGTGGGGTTCACGGGGGAAAGCGGGGGGCATGCCGGGGAGTGTTCCGCCCGGCGCGGAACAGAGCGCGGCGATTCGTCAAGAGGTCAAAGCGGGAAATTTTCAAGAAATCTTCTCCAACC
>CAYZFW010000158.1:0-6521 GCA_964477615.1 uncultured Phycisphaeraceae bacterium
GGTCCCAAGGGTTCGGCTGTTCGCCGATTAAAGCGGTACGCGAGCTGGGTTCAGACCGGCGTGAGCCAGGTCGGTCCCTATCTGTCGTGGGCGTTGCAGGCTTGAAAGGACTTCTCCCTAGTACGAGAGGATTGGGAGGGACGCACCCCTGGTGATTCGGTTGCATCGCTCGATGCATCGCCGAGTAGCTACGTGCGGCAGGGATAACCGCTGAAAGCATCTAAGCGGGAAGCTCCCCTTGAGATGAGGCCTGCTTGTAGCAATACGTGAGACCCCTGGAAGACGACCAGGTTGATCGGACGCGCGTGTAAGGGTAGAAATACCTTCAGCGGAGCGTTACGAACGGTCAAAAGCTTCGTCGCATCAACCGTCCGCCGTCGTGATCGAGCACCCGCCCTCCGGCGAGTGTCCCGACTCCGACCCGGCCAGTTGTGCGACCTGTCAGTGATTCGTATATCACTCACACATCCACGTTCTCAGTGTGGTCCATCGGACCACCCACACGTTGCACCATCCAATTGAATTCACCGCGGCCTGATCGAAAGGCCAGGCCGCGATTTCTCGGTGACCAAAGACTTGGGGTCACACCTGTTCCCATCCCGAACACAGCAGTTAAGCCCAAGTCGCCGATGATACTGCCCTGCGGGAAAGTAGGTCATCGCCGAGTTACACCCCTTGCCAGGTAAACCTGGTGAGGGGTTTTTCTTTTTGCAGGTACTGGGCATCGGCTATCGAGGTTCAGATTTCCGCCGCCTGGCGAGAAGCGCCCTGCTTCGGATAGCAGTGACGTGAGCATCAACGGTTCCAAGCAGTTCGCGTCCGCGATTCGTTTGGGTTCACGTTCCATCGCCGTTCGGGCCCGCCGTCACTGGCCCCGACTCGAATTGCCCGTGCCGTGTGTGCTTTCCACCCCGTAGCGCGCGGTACCGTTGCTTGAAAAACTCCGGGTCTTTGCGGTACTCGCGGATGATCCCGCCCGTGTACCCGCGTCCGCACTCGGGGCACACGCCGGGGTCTGGCAGCGCGTCCAGCGAGTAGCCGCAGTGGATGCAGAAGAGGTCATTCCTGGCGTGGACGAGGCGCTTCATCTTGAAGCCCGCGAGCGACAGCCCCGCGCCCACCAGCAGCGCGATGAGTTTCACTTCCGCGGCCCAGACGCCGATGCCGATCACGCCGGCCATGAACGGGACCACAACCGCCGCGATGACGAGCGTGCCGCCGAGGATGACGGGCACCCACCACCATCCCAGTGTTCGCGCGATGTCGCCCGGCCCCGGTGTCCACCACATCTCAGGCTTGTCGGTGCCGGCGTCGAGCAACGCCGCGAGGTCTGCGGGGGACGCGTGAACCGCGGGCGGCACCACATCGATCGGGTGATCCGCACGCATACTCGCAGCGGCCGTGGATGGTTGTGGCTGGTGTTCAGGGTTCATGCGTCACGCCGGCCCAGGTAATTTGTTTGGTGCCAGCGTACGTGCTCTTGGGGGTTATGTCGCATGGCGTGAGGGATGCCGAGTGCGCCCGCAGCGGGGTGCTCAAGTCGAGCTATCGTTGGCAACGAGCGGCGTCGATGCCAACGCAACCGAATCCGTATGATCCACATGATTCGGCCCGCACCCGATGAGAAAGAACACGCATGGACCTCCCCGTCACCACGACGTTCTCGATCGAAGGCTACCGCATCGCCCGCTACCACGGCGTCGTCCGCGGGCTCATCGTCCGTGCGCCCACCATCGCCCAGGGCATCGTCGGCGGGCTTAAGTCCATCGTCGGCGGACGCATCGGCGCGTACACCGAGATGTGCGAGCAGACCCGTCAGCAGGCGTACGAGCTGATGATCGACCACGCGAAAGCCGTTGGGGCCAACGCCGTGGTGGGCTTCCGCTACGACGCGTCCGAGATCGGTGGAAAGAGCGCGGCCAGCGAAGTCCTGTGCTACGGCACGGCGGTGACGATCGAGCGGATCGCCGGTTGATGTGTGCATTCCAAGGTGGCCCCGGTCTCCGGCCGGGGTCGGCGGGGTGCCGGAATGAAACCAGACTGACGATCCGGAGGAAGGAACGCCGCGCGCCACGCTGCCGTTGCGGCCAATCGTCGCTTGCGTCCGCACGGGTCGGAGGCCCGCGCCACCGTAGCCCGTGTCACCATGAGGCGATCACCCGAACGTGATCCCCTGCGCCAGCGGCAGGTCGGTGCCGAAGTTCACCGTGTTCGTCTGGCGGCGCATGTAGGCCTTCCATGAGTCGGAGCCAGACTCGCGGCCGCCGCCGGTTTCTTTCTCGCCGCCGAAGGCGCCGCCGATTTCGGCGCCGCTGGTGCCGAGGTTGACGTTGGCGATGCCGCAGTCGCTGCCGGCGTGGCTGAGGAATCGCTCCGCTGTGCGCACCGAATCGGTGAAGATCGCGCTGGAGAGGCCCTGCGGAACGTCGTTGTGCGCGTCCATCGCCTGCTCGAAGGTGTCGTACTCGAACACGTAGAGGATCGGGGCGAAGGTCTCTTCCTTGGCGATGGTTGGCTGCTTGCCCTTGGGCACGCGGATGATGGTGGGCTCGACGAAGTGGCCGGGGTCGTGGGTGAAGCGGTCGATGCCCGGGACGCCGCCGCTGAGAACGGTGCAGCCCTCTTCGACGGCCTTCTGGATGGCGGCGCGCATCTGCTGCACGGCGTTGTCGTGGATCAGCGGCCCCATGAGGGTGCCCTCGGCCATGGGGTCGCCGATGCGGACGGTCTTGTACGCGCCGAGGATGCGGGGGAGGAGTTTGTCCGCCGTGCCGCCGACGCAGAGGAGGCGCCGCGTGGTGGTGCAGCGCTGCCCGGCGGTGCCGACGGCGCCGAAGACGATGGCCCGCGCGGTGAGGTCCATGTCGGCGTCGGGCATGACGATGATGGCGTTGTTGCCGCCGAGCTCGAGCAGCACGCGCCCCAGGCGACGCGCGACGACTTCACCCACACGCCGGCCCATGCGGCACGAGCCGGTGGCGCTGATGAGCGGGATGCGGTGGTCGTTCACGATGAACTCGGCGACCTCGGCGTCGGCGCCGATCACCAGCGGGAAGAGGTCCTCGGGCTTCACGCCGCCCGAGGGTTTCCAGAGATCCTGCTGGCGCATGACATCGTGGGCGATCTTCGTGCCGGCCACCGCGATCAAGGGCGTAAAGAGGCTGGGCTTCCAGAGGACCGAGTCGCCGCAAACGGCGGCGAGCATTGCGTTCCAGGCCCAAACAGCGATGGGGAAGTTGAAGGCGGTGATCACGCCGATGGTGCCGAGGGGGTGCCACTGCTCCATCATGCGGTGCTTGGGGCGCTCGCTGGGCATCGTGAGGCCATAGCACTGACGCGAAAGACCCACGGCGAAGTCGGCGATGTCAACGCACTCCTGCACTTCGCCCTTGCCCTCGGCGAAGATCTTGCCCATCTCGAGGGTGACGAGGGCACCGAGGTCGTCGAGCTGGTCGCGGAAGGCGTTGCCCATGCGGCGCACGATCTCGCCGCGCTTGGGCGCGGGGAGCATGGCCCACTGCTTCTGGGCGGCGGCGGCCTTGGCGATGGCGGCGTCGGCGTCGGAGCGGGTGTGAAGCCTGTACCCGGCGAGGATGCGCCCCGTCGCGGGGTTCCACGACCAGGCCACCGAAGGGTCCGACGGGGGCAACTGCGAGGGGGCCAGGCCCGGCGGGGCGGGCACGACGCGCGGGTCATCCAGCACGCCCAGCCGGCGCAGCACGCCCTGGGTGAACTCGGGGGATGAAGAACGCGCTGCGGCGGGGGGCTGGGTGGTGGCGGTGGGCATAGGACGCCATGGTAGGTGGGATGTCCCGCGCTTACGCCGCCTGTCGCACGGCTCCATGAGCGGCTTCAAGGGATCCGCTGCCGGCGGGCGCAGGCGATTCGGCGATCGAGTCGACAAGCCCCGCGGTAGCCCGGAGGTGACGCAGGCCCAGCAGATCGACGACCGCGGCGGGGCTTCGTATGCCCAGGTGGTCCATCGCGCTGGGCGAGGCGCCGAGTTGCCAGATGAGGATCGCCGCGTCGAGCGACTGATCGGGATCGGGCGCGGCGTTGCGACGCACGGCCACGCCGATTCGGGCGGCTTCGTCCGCAAAGGGGGCGCAGCCGACGGCGGTCGGTTGATGGGCGAGCCACTCCAGCGCGGCGTTGATCGCGCCGTTCACCGAGTCGAGCAACCCCGGCGGCAGGACGTCCGTGTCCGCCGCCACCCCCGCCCCAGCCCCCGCCCCCGGCCCCCTCAACCCTTGCGATTCCCCGGGGACTCCCGGCATGGACCGAACCTGTTCCTGCAGCGCCAGCAGCCCGGCGACGGCGCACGCCGTGGATGCGGGGGTGCCGATCGCGCCGTCGGGGGATTGCCGGTCGATGAGTTGGCGAGCGAGCTCGGCGGCGGGCGGCTCGGGTCGCCAAGTGAGCTGGGTGAGCCGCTTCAGGGCCAGCCCGAGGGCCGAGGCGGCGAGTGCGCCTTGCTCCGAAAGGCGCACCCGCGCGGCCAGCGGCACGGGGCGGGCGTTCATCAGGACTTCGTTGAGGAGGCGATCGAACTCCTCAGAGGCGACGAGCCGGGCGACGCGGAATGGGCTGAGCATGGGGATGGCTCCTATGGGCGTCGGGCCGATCTAGACGGGTGAGCCGCGATCGGTCTTTGTTCGCTTGGATTATGTTCGGATATTGGTCCCAAGTCAAGGCAGATTTTTGGTTTGTGTTTGGAAAAAATCTCCCAAACAAGGAATCTGCGTCCGAGAAGTGGTATCCTGCGGCGTCAACCCCGAATCAGTTCCGGATCGCCGCTGCGGCTTCCCCGATCGGGGGATGTGCCGGACGTGCGGATCGGACTGGTTTCCTCAACTCGGAGTTCAGCATGTCCCAGATGTCAGGCGACTTCATGTACGAGCAGCCCAAGGCCTCCAGCAACACGCTCGGGCTGGTGGGGTTCATCCTGGCGTTCTGCCTGTCGCCGATCGGGCTGCTGTTGAGCCTGATCGGGCTGGGCAAGACGCCGCGGGGTTTTGCGGTGGCGGGGGTGATCGTGGGCCTCATTGGGACGGCGATCTGGGCGGTGGTTGGGTACGGGATCTTCGTCGTGGGCAGCATGGCGATGGACGTGAAGAAGTCCGCCGACGCCATCTCGGCGATGCAGGCTTCGATTGAAGGGGCCAAGAGCGCGGACGGCATGTACCCGGCGGACCTCAGCGGCGTCTCGGGGAATGCCGACATCTTCGGGAATCCGTACGAGTACGAGCGCTCTGCCGACGGGAAGGGCTACCTGCTGACCGCCAAGGGGAAGGATGGTCAGTTTGGGACCGAGGACGACTTCAGCACGTCGCACGCGGTGGTTTCGGACGTCAACATGGTCATGGGGACGGTGGGGGCCAGCGGTGGCCTTTTCGGGAGCAAAGCGGGGCCGTACGTGCGATGCGCCGGGCAGATCATGCTGATCTCGATCGGGCTACAGAAAGAGAAGCAGGATGGCGCGGGCTTGCCTGAGAAGTTGGATCAACTGCCGGGGATTGCGTCGTCGCTGCTGACGGACCCGTGGGGCTCGCCTTACGTGTACACGCGTGATTCCGATGGGAAGGGGTACGCTCTGCGTTCCAACGGCCCAGACAAGACGCCCGGCACCCAGGACGACATGGACTCGAAGAAGGTGATGGGGGACTTCGACAAGATCCAGTCGCAGCAGGGCGGCGTGGGGAACTGAGACCGCAGGTCAGCGTTCGGGTGGTCGGAGACGGCGCATCGCCGTGGGGCGCTCGCTATCGTTGCCGCTCACATGTCCGCTGGGCCGAGTGTCATCACGATCGGGAACTTTGACGGCGTGCATCTGGGGCACGCGGCGCTGGTTCGTGCTGCGGCGGCGATGGCGGGGCGGGTGGGGGAGCAGGAGCACCGGCTGGAAGCCGGTGCCACCAAGAAAAGGGCCAGGGTCGTTGCCCTCGCGTTTGACCCGCACCCTGCGGCGGCGCTGGTGCCGGGGACCGCGCCGGAGGTGCTCACGCCCTTTGCGCAGAGGCGTGAACTGCTGCTCGCGGCGGGCGCGGACGAGGTGAAGCGGCTGACGCCGACGCCCGAATTGCTGTCACTCTCGCCGGGGGCGTTCCTTGACAAGGTGGTGGGCGAGTGGGGCGCGGTGGGGATTGTCGAGGGGCACGATTTTCACTTCGGCAAAGGGCGGGCGGGGACGCCGGCGGTGCTGGCGGCGTATGCGGCGACGCGCGGGCTGCGGTGCGAGATCGTCGAGCCGATGATGGTGGACCTGTGCGACCAGACGCTGGTGCGGGCGTCGAGCACGGTGGCGCGTTGGCTGCTGGCCCACGGGCGCGTGACCGATGCGCACCGCGTGCTGGGGCGGCCGCACGGGATCGGTGGCGTGGTCGTGAAGAACGACCAGCGCGGGCGGACCATCGGGTTCCCCACGGCGAACCTTGACCCGGCGAGTGTGGGCGGTGCGATGCTGCCCGCCCGCGACACCGCCGCGACCGGCGCGGCGCGGGGTCCGGCGAAGGCCAGGCCCA
>CAYZFW010000159.1:0-6519 GCA_964477615.1 uncultured Phycisphaeraceae bacterium
GCCGTAGAGGTTGTCGAACTTGCTCTTGGTGACGCTGTCGTTGACGTTGATGGCGGGGAAGAGCAGCTCGCCCTTCTTCATCATGTCGTACAGGCGGTGAACGCCGGTGGTGGTCTCTTCCGAGACGCCGCGGATGTACGGCACCATGCGCGTCCAGAAGGTCGCGTCCTCCTGCAGCTTCTGCTTGATCACCGCGAGCACGATCTTGAACTCGGCGTTGTCGGTCGAGTTCGGGTCGGGCAGCTTGCCGCTCTTGGCGAACTCGATCTCCGCCTTGTAGCCCTCGTGGATGAGCAGCGTCGCGTCGCCGCCGTCATCGACGATGACGTACGGGCCGTTGCTGCCGTTCGCGTCGGCGGGGAAGGTCAGCGCCTGCAGCGTGCACCACCAGTACTCCTCGAGCGTCTCGCCCTTCCAGGCGAACGTCGGGATGCCCGGCTTGCCGGGCCGACCGGCGACCATCGCCGCCGCGGCGTGGTCCTGCGTGCTGAAGATGTTGCACGAGGCCCAGCGCACATCGGCGCCCAGGTCCTGCAGCGTCTCGGCGAGCACCGCCGTCTGGATCGTGTTGTGCAGCGAGCCGGAGATGCGCGCGCCCTTCAGCGGCTTCTTGGCGCCGAACTCCTCGCGGCACGCCATCAGGCCGGGCATCTCGTGCTCGGCGAGCTCGATCTCCTTGCGCCCGAAGCGCGTGGTCTCCGCCGAGGTGTCACGCACCTTGTACGGCATCTCACACGTCAGGGGGAGCCCCGTGTTCAGAAAGGGCTTGGAGGTCACGGGTCGGCTCAGTGTTGCGGTGGTCATTGCGTTTCCTTTGGGTTGGACTTGTCGTTCGGAGCGTTCACCGCGGAGACGCGGAGAACGCGGAGAGATTCAATGGTGGGTTCTCGTTGAGGGGTTCGGGTTCAAGAGTGACAGGGTTTGTTCGATCTGGTCATCCGAATCTGCTGCTTTGCTGCTCTGCTGCTCTGCTGCTCTGCTAGTTTGCTGCTTTCTCTCCCGTCGCCACGAACAGGCCCGGCCCTTTCGCTTCGCCGTCGGCGGGGATCGGAGTCACGTTCGCACGCACAAACCCGGCCCCCGCGAGCAGTTCCCGCACCCGCGCCGCGCCGAACCCCAGGTGGACGTGCCCCATTGTGTTCCGGTACGCCGCCCGGTCGTGCTCCACCATGTCGATCAGCAGCACCCGCCCACCGGGCCTCACCACCCGGAACATCTCACGCAGTGCATCGTCCACTTCGCGCACGTGGTGAAGCACAAGAACCGCGACCGCGGCGTCCACGCTCGAATCCCCCAGCGGCAGAGCCTCCACCGGCCCGTCCGCAAACTCCACGTTCGCAAACCGAGCCAATCGCTTCTTCGCCGCCTCCAGCATCGGGCCCGACTGGTCCACGGCGATCACACGCTTCACGTGCGGTGCCAGCAGTTCCGCCGCGTTCCCCGTCCCGCAGCCGATGTCCGCGACCGTCCACTCGCCGGGCAACAGCCCGAGCATCCCCCACGCCGTGAATGTCGAGCCGAACAGCTCTGCCCGCACCGAGTCCCATGCCCCCGCGACCCGCCCGAAGAACGACACGCTGTCGGTGGTCCGCTCGTCCAGCACGGTCTGCACACGGCGCGAATCCTCGACGAAAGCAGGGTCGGCCTGTCCGTCGAGGTGCTGCCGTACCGTGACCCACAGCGCCCGCGCGCTCACCGGCAGGTCGTCGAGCATCAGCCGGTACAGCGCCGCCGTCCCCTCCGCGCGCTTCACCAGCCACCCCGCGTCGGCGAGCACCTTCAGGTTCCGGCTCACCGTGCTCTGCGGCAACTGCACCACCCGCGAAATCTCCCCCACGGACAACTCATGCGACTCCAGCACCCGGCACAGGCGCAGCCGCAAAGGCTCGCTGAGGGCCGCGAGTTGATCGGACAGCCGGGATGGGGAGGTGTCGCGTTTCATCCGTTTATCCGGATGAAGTGTAGAAGACTCACTGGGGAAGTCAAATCGACGAATCAAGACGTCCTATAACCCATTCTCCGCGTCTCGTGCAGCATCGGACCCGACGCGCGCGGATCGCCAGTCCGCCGACGATCCGCAGGGCTCCCCACGCATCAAACCAGCCCGCCCGCCTTTGGCGCAAATCGAGCGCCCGCACCGATAACACCATGCCCCGCGCCGCGATGGTCCAGCGCGGGTTTGGACGCGACGTGGCCGAGGGTTTGGTTCACCCATGCTGGGCAAGATCGGATTCCTGATCGTGGTTGGGGCGTGTACCGCCGCGGGCGTGCTGGCCATCCGGCAGCAGCGTCTTGTCGCGATGCACGACATGGCCCGCAGCGTTGAGCGCTCCGCGGAACTCGACCGCAAACTCTGGCGCGTCCGTGCCGACATCGCCGCCAGCATCACGCCCACGAAAGTCCGCTCGATGGTCGACACCCTGGGCGACTTCAAGCCCATCCCCATCTATTGGAATCCGCCTTCAGTCAGCGAGCAACTGAAGGACCCCGGCTTCATCGGCGAAGGGAGCGCCGCGCCCAAGCGCGCCACCAAACCCAAGCCCAAGCCGGCGAAGCCGACCCCGCGCGCCGCGGAGGCCCGCCGTGGACACTGACCCGATCTTCTCATCGCCGCCGCCGATCCCTCCCGAGGCCCTCGGTCCCATCGGGCCCGCGCGCCCTGCATCGCGAGCGCGCCGGTTCTCGCTGCGTCTCCCGCCGCCCCCCGCGTCCATCCCCGCGGGCGTGCTCACGCGCGCCAACACGGTCGGCTTCTTCCTCGTCGCCATCGTCGGCGTGGTGCTGGTGGTGGCGCTCGCACGCGTCGCTCAGCTCCAGATCGCCCCCGAGACCAAGCTCGTCCACCACATCAAGGACCGCGTCAACCGCGCTTCGCTCCCGTCGCCTCGGGGCGATCTGCAGGACCGCCGCGGCCGTTCGCTCGCCGTCACCCGCGCCGGCTACCGCGCCTTCCTCGACCCCGTCGAGTTCGCCAAGACCAAGGGCTCGCTCGGCGACGCCTTCCAGGCCATGAGCGAGTCGATGGGCATCGAACAGCAGCAGCTCATCGGGCGCATCATGCCCCGCATCGAGGCCAACGAGCGCATCGCCGCCGCGAACGCCGAGGCCGAGAAGACCGGCGCGAAGAAGAAAAAGCAGGCCCGCTACCTCCGCCTGACTGACGTGCTCGACGACACCCAGGTCGAACGCGTCCGCGCCCTCAAGGTCCGCGGCCTGCACCTCGAACGCCGCGGCGTTCGCGAGGACGCCGCCGACGGCGCCGTCGCCTCCATCATCGGCAAGACCGACGTCGACCACCGCGGCGCGTTCGGCGCCGAGCGGAACTTCGACGAAATCATGAAACCCCGCCCCGGCTTCATGGACTATGTCCGCGACGCCTGGGGCCGCCCCCTGTGGGTCGAGGCCAACGGCTACATCGTCCCACGCCGCGGCACCGACGTGAAACTCTCCATCGACCTCACCCTCCAGGAGATCGCGCTGGAAGAAGTCCGTCGCGGCGTCGAAGAGGCCGACGCTCAGGGCGGCCGCTGCGTGCTCGTCGATCCTTCCACTGGCGAAGTGCTCGCGATGGTCGACGTGGTCCGCCACACCCCCGACGCCGTGCCGTACTCACCCGCCGCGAACAAAGCCGCAGCCGCCTCGGGTCACCATCCCCGCTTCCAGATCATCAAGCCCGACCCCAAGCGCGACATCCACCCCGCGCTGGGACGCAACCGCTGCGTCGAAGACGTCTACGAACCCGGCTCCACCTTCAAGGCCTTCATGTGGTCCGCCGTCACCGAGCGCCGACTCGCCGATCCCGAAGAGGTTTTCAACACCTACGGCGGCGAGTGGTCCACGCCCTACGGTCGGCGCGTGAAAGACGTCACGCCGCAGGACGAACTCAGCTGGTCCAACGTTCTGGTGTACTCCTCGAACATCGGAATGGTGCAGGGCACAGCGCGTCTCTCGTTCGAACAGATGTGGGAGGCGACGCGCCGCTTCGGCTTCGGCACCCGCACCAAGCTCGGCCTCCCCGGCGAGTCCGCCGGCCTCGTCACGCCCCTCGACAAGTTCACCAAGTACACCCAGACCTCGATGGCCTCCGGCTACGAGATCGCCGTCACCCCGCTGCAGATGGTCCGTGCCTTCAGCGTCTTCGCCCGCAACGGCGACCTCGCGGGCACGCTCCCCAACCTCCGCCTCACCGCCGTCGATCCCGCCCGGCCCGAGCCCGAGGTCCGCACCCGCGTGCTCCCCGCGTGGACGGCCGTCCTCACCCGCGAGGTCATGGGACGCATCTCCGACGTCATGACCACCCGCGCCGCCCGCAAGTTCAAGGACGACCCGCCCTTCCTCCACCGCATGTTCGGCAAGTCGGGCACCGCCGAGGTCGTCGGCCCCGGCGGCGGCGGCTACATCAAGAACCAGCACAACTCGTCCTTTATCGCCGGTGCCCCGTTCGTCAGCCCCCGATTCGTCTGCCTCGTCGTCATCGATGATCCGGGCCCCGAACTCGTCCGCAAGCGCATGCACTACGGCAGCGCCACCGCTGGCCCCGTCGTCACCCGGATCATGCGCCGCGCCCTCGAGTACTACGGCGTCCCGCCCGACCCCGACCTCGCCGCGAAGTTCGCCGCGAAAGAGGACGAGTCGGAAATCGATCAGGGTGGGTGATATCCGACGCGCTACCTCGCCGCTTCAATAGAACATCGGCGTGGATCGAAGAACCTGAAAAATCTCCGACTTCAGGGTGCATCGGGCGCGAGCAGCCGGGTCAGCGCTTCGCGGTCCTTACCGTCCTGGCACAGGGCCAGCCACGCGGCAACGACGCGGTGCATCTCAGGCAGGTTGCCCCAGCCCAGTGCGATCTGGCGGAGCCGCTCGGCCCTGTCCGAGCCCGGGTCGAACCCGCCGCCGCTGGCGATGGGGCCGCGGGCGCTTGGATCAGCGTCTTTCTTGATGCCGGCGGTGCGGGCTTCGTAAAGAGTGGCCATCGCCTGGGCGGCACGGCCGGGGAACGCCGGAGTGCTCGCGGGGTCCCACGCCGGGGCCTTGCCGGCGCGGAGCAGCGCCGCGAGAAGGGCCTCGCTCATGGGCTGGTCTTTCCGTGCCACCGCCTCGGCGATCATCGGCGAGAGCGCCGCCGCGTCGCGGTCGGCGAGCCGCCACGCCGCCTCGAACACCACCTTCGGCACCGGCTCGGAAGCGTCGCGAGACTTGGTGCCCCAGGCGATGACCTTCTGCAGCGCCGGTCGCGCCTGCTCCACCGGCATGTCGGCGGCTTTGGCCAGCGCCCAGATCGTGCTCTGAGCGTGCCCCTGCGCCACGAGCGCCGCGAGCGCATCGGACGCCGCGCCGGGTTCCTTGGACCGCAACGCGAGCAGCACGCGCCCCATCGCGGCGCACGGCTCGACGCCGCTCCCGGCGAGTGTGCTGGCGACAGACTCATTGGCCGCGTCGCCCGCTTCGAGCGCAACCATCGCCAGGCGAACGCGCCCGGAAAGTTCGCTGGTCTTCGACCATTGCTTTGTCCACTCGGGGCCACCCTGAGCGGGGTCCGCTCGCAGCATCGCACCCAGCGCAACGGCACGCTGGGCGTCGTTCTCGCAGAGCGGCGTCAGGCCAACCACCACAGGAACAGCGCCCTTCAGCCGCTCGCGCGAGACCATCTCGAAGATCGGGCCGATTGCGGGTCCGCGCTCCTTCTCGGGCAGCTTCGTGACGGCGGCGATGGTGCGGGCCGCGGCGTCCTTGTCACCCAAATGGGCCAGCAGCGTGTCGGCCAGCAACCTGACCAGGGGATTATCCGACGCCGAGAGGGGCGAGAGGCGCTCGGTGTCGGCGGGCTTGGCTTCCTTCGCACGACCAATGGCCCGCGCCCGAAGCGCGACCTCGATGCGCGGATCGAGCTTCGGCCACGACAGGACCTCGAGCACCTGCGCATCGGACAGCCGCTCCGCCGCGAGCGCCTCGAGCAGAACGAGGGATTGCTCACCGGGGTTCTTGATCTCCCCCACCATCGCGAGGCTGATGTTCCCGTCGGTCGAGAGTTCCGCCAGCCCGAGGATGCCCTCGGCCCGCAGGTCGGCGCGGGGCCGCGTCGCGAGGTCGGCGAAGAGCGCCTGGAGTTTCTCATCGCGCAGCGAACGCAGGGCCGCCAGCGAGGCGAACTGCCGCCCCACCTGCGACCCCGGCGCGGCGACGGCCTTGCGGAGCTGGGCCGCGAGGTCGTCGTGGATGGTCGTCTCGCGGGCGACCACGGCGGCGGCCGCGGTCGATTCGAGACCGGGGATCGAGACGATGCCGGTGCAGACCAACGCCGGCACGAGCACGGCGACAGAGAACGGCCTGAGCCGCGTGGCGTTGGGATCCCTGGAGCTGGCGTACATTGTGGGGGCGGGTGTGCGGCGCATTCCGAAATGATATTCCCAACGACCATTCGAGGTTGCGGCGCGGCGTTCCGCCGTAGCATCCCGACATATGCCCCGCCGCCTCCTCTCCGTCGCTTTGCTGTGTGCCACGCTCGCGCTCCCCGCG
>CAYZFW010000160.1:0-6458 GCA_964477615.1 uncultured Phycisphaeraceae bacterium
CGTTCGTCAGGCACGTCTCCATCGACGTCTCGGGCACCCAGATCGCCCGCACCAAGTACAACGTCGACATGCGCACCGCGGCGTACATCGGTGCCCTCGAGGCGGTGGGCAAGGCGTACGAACTCCGCGGCATCTTCCCGTAAGAGGGGATTCACCGCGGAGGCGCGGAGTTCGCGAAGAGAAAGTCGATTCGCACCTCCCCCGTTTGACTCAAACACAAACGCCCGTCCAACCGGACGGGCGTTTTCTCTTTCCGGTGCCCCAGTCTGCCTTCTCCGCGACCTCCGCAGTGAAGAGTCTCCTCTCTTCTCCGCGAACTCCGCGCCTCTGCGGTGAATCCGCTCTCCCGAGGGCTCACCCCCCGAAGTTCACGCTGCTCAGCGCGTTCGACTGGTTCCGCAGGGAGCCGATGGCCTTCTCCATCTCGACGAACTGCCGCGAGAGGCGCTCGCGCTTGCGCTCCAGCGCGGCGTCGATGTTCGTTGTGCGGGTGCGCTGGGCGGTGATCTGGGTGTCGATGGTCTTGGTGCGCGTCGTGATCGTGCCGTCGACGCTGCTGGTCATCTGGTCGGCGAGGACCTTGATCCCCTCGGCGATGCCGAGGCGGGTGTAGGTGTCTTTGGTATTGGCGATCGTCGCGCCCGGGGCGACTTCGATGGGCGTCTTCGGGGCCAGCACGCTTGCGGAGAAGAGGTCTTTAACGTTCTGCGGGTCGCTGCCGTAGGCGGTGCGGAAGCGGGCGGAGTCGAACTCGAGCTTGCTGCCGGTGCCGATCTTGACGCCGACCTGGAACAGGCGGGTGAACGTGCCGGTGACGCCGGTGGGCTCGCCCTGCACGCTGGTGATCAGCCGGGCCTTCACCTGCGCGGCGGTGGAGTCGCCCAGCAGGGTGCCGCGCCGGTTGGTCTCGGCGTTATAGCCGTCGTACTTGTCGATGGTGTCGAGCACCTTGTTGAAGGCCGCGACGAAGTCCTTGATGCCCTTCTCGATGGCGTCCTGGTCGCGGGTGACAGTGACGGTGACCGGCGTGGACGAGACACCCTTGAGGTCGACAGTCACGCCCTGGACGACCTGGTCGAGGCTGTTGGTGCTGCTGGTGAGCAGCACGGCCTTGGCGGGGTCGGCGTTGCCGAAGAAGGCCACGGCGTCGTCGCCGCGGCTGAGGGTGGAGAGGCCCAGGTCGATCGCGCCGGTGTCGATGAGGGTGCGGCCGCGGCTGCCGGAGTCGCGCGCGGTGAACGACACGCGGAAGGGCGTGCCCGCCGAGCCGTCGCGGATAATCGCCGCGGCGAAGCCGACGCTCGAGGAGTTGATCTTGTTCACCACTGACTCGAGCGAGTCGGTCGCGGCGAAGGTGACGGTCTTCTCGTACGAGCCGTCGCGGGTGGCGACGCCGGTGACGACATCGGATTCGCCGGCGAGGTTCAGGGCCTTGGCGACGGTGCCGGAGGTGTCCTCGATCTTGAGTTTGGAGGAGCCGTTCTTGGTGTCGACGATGGCGATGCCGTCGCCGTTGTCGTTGATG
This sequence comes from uncultured Phycisphaeraceae bacterium, assembly GCA_964477615.1. GTDB lineage: Bacteria > Planctomycetota > Phycisphaerae > Phycisphaerales > UBA1924 > JAFLCM01. The sequence continues at coordinate 1,526 of CAYZFW010000160.1, forward strand.
CGGGCGGTGATGCCGGTGGTGAGCTGGCTGTTGATCTGCTGGAGGAGGTCGTCGACGGTGACGAGGGTGTCCTTGACCTCGATGTTGGCGACGCCGCCGGCGGTGTCGGTGATTCGGAACGAGCCGGTGCCGATGCCCTTGCCGAGGTTGAGGTCCTTCAGGGCGGTGCCGCGGGCGATCCACTTGGTCTGGAGGTTCTTGCCGTCGACACTCGACGAGGCGGCGCCTGTGGTGGTGAGGCCCAGAGAATCGCCGAGGGCACCCGAGACAACGATCGCGCCGTTGCCGCCCGAAGTGTCGGTGAACGAGATGCCGTTGCCGGCCTTGTTCAATCCGGCCTTGATGTTGACGAGCGTGGCCCCGCCGCCGGTGTCGGCCAGACGGGTGTTGATCTCGCTAATGACGTCGGCGATTGAGCCGCTGAGGGCGGCGTCGGAGACGGTGATGGACTTGGAGTTGCCGGCGCGGTCGGTGACGGTGATGGCCCCGCTGGTGAGCCCGGTGCCGCCCAGCACATTGCGTGTCAAGCGGCTGTTGATGCCCGCGACAAGGCGCTTGCCCGAGATGGTGGACGCGGCGACGCCGGTGGCGTCGGTGGCGATGCCCAGGTCCTCCGCCGTGGTGCGGCCGCTCTGGGACTCGACCTTCAGGTTGCCCCCACCGGCGGTGTTGTCGGTGACGGTGAAGCCGGTGCCGTCGGCGTTGAGCGCGATGGTGAGCTGGTTATCGAGGTTGCTGAGCTGGGTCTTAGCCTGGGCGTTGAAGATGGTAACGACGTCCTGGACCGTGACAGCGCGGGCCTGATCGATGACCTTCTTCTTGGTTCCGTCCGGCTGCGTTTCCTCGTGGAAGATCTCCCCCAGTTGGATGCTGACCTGGGCGCCCGAGCGGGTGGTGACCTTGAAGTCGGGCGCGCCGTCGCGGATGTTGACGCCGGTGCCGTCGTTGAGAGCGCGGAGGGCGGTGTTGAGGGAGATGGTGCGGAGGCGGGTGCCGGTGATCGCGTTGGAGGCGGACGAGCCGGCGATGCCGAGGTCCTCGGCGGTGCGTCCGCCGGTCGCCGAGGCGACGGTGAACGAGGTGACGCCCGAGCCGCCGGAGAGCTTGATGCGGTCGCCCTCGATGCTGGCGGTGACGCCGACTTTGCCGTTGTTGTTGATGGCGTCGACGACGTCGTTGACGGTGACGGCGGTGGAGAGGTCGACGGTGGTGGTGGCGCCGGTGGGTGAGGTGGTGTCGGTGAGGACGATCTTGCCGCGCTGCACGCCCGCCGAGCCGTTGAGTTCGGAAAGGGCGGTCTCGGTCTGGATGTTGCCTCCGCCGGTCTCGAAGGTGAACTTCGTGGCTCCCAGGGCGGAGGCCTTGTCGGCGAAGCCGCGGGAGAGCTGTTGCTGGGTGGTGACCAGGCGCGCGACGCTGAACGAGAACGAGCCGGGGGTGGCGTTCGACGCGGCGCTGGCGGAAAGGACCTTGTCGTCGGTGCTGGTGGCGCGAGCCGAATCGAAGACCTTGCTGGTGGCGAAGCTGCCCGCCGCGGTCTTGAGCGCCAGGATCGACGAGTTGATGTCCAGGAACGCCGTCTGCTGCTGCTGCAGCTGCGCAATGCGCTGCTGGATGAGCACCTTGGGGCGCGACTCAGCGGCGATCAACTGATCGATCAGCGCCTTGGAGTCGATGCCCGAGAAGAGTCCGACTGAACTGGAGATGCCGCTCATGGCCGATCCGCCTTCCGTGGGGACGGGGGAGAAGGGTGGTGCCGCCGAAGGAGCCGGCGCGCACCAACGAGTACAAACCCCAACGCACGCCCCGTGCCAGAACGCTCACGCCGCCTTGCGGTAGGTCCCGGCCTGCGATCCCCCTTGCGGAGCAAAGGGCATGGTCTGGCGCGGCTCCGATCGGCGGCTGGCCGGGACATCAAGCCCCCGGCGTTTGAGCCTGAGCACGTCCGTGGCCCACAGGGCCAGGGTGCGGTGGAACATGTGCCGAGACTCCGCCTCGTGCAGCGCGGCCTCGCGCACGCCGGGCCATTCGAAGATGACCTCGCCGGGCGTGAAACCGCTGTCTACTAGATCGGCGATGAGGACAGGGTCGGGTGAGGCTTCGGCGGCGGTGGGGCGGTTCTTCGGACGTTCCATGGTGGGTCTGGGATCGGCCCATAACCGGGGCGGCTGAACCCGACCTTGCGATTGCGACCATAATCCCCGCCATGGCCCCCCAACCCTCCCCGCCGCTCGCTCTGCCCCAGCCGCCGTTTGTCGTGGAAGTTGGACCCCAGGCCGACCTCCGCGGCGTGCTCGCCCGTGAATGGCTATTGACCAACGGCACGGGGGGGTTCGCGATGGGGACGCCGTTGTCGGTGAACCGGCGGAAGTACCACGCGCTGTTCATCGCGTCGCCCCGCCCGCCCACCGAGCGTCTGGCTCTTCTGAACGCGCTGGATGAGGAGGTGACCCTGGGGACGTCGGGATCGGGGGTGTGGCTGGGGACCCACCGCTGGGCCTCGGCACCGGCTGGGGCGCTGGGGTTCGATGAGTCGGTGGTCCGTCGATTGGTCCGGTTTGAGAAGGACGCGACCACGGCCCGGTGGGTGTACGCGCTGCCGGGGTTGGAGATCGTCAAGGAACTGCGCCTGGGGTGGAAGCGCAATTGCTGCGCGGTGCGGTACACCCTGCGCCCCGAAGCGGGTGCCACGGCCCGGCCCACGGCGCGGCTCCGCGTGCTGCCGATGGTCACGCTGCGCGACTTCCACGCCACGCTCCCCGACCTTGACACGGGCCGCTACCACGTCACGGCGGAGAAGCGCTCCATCCGCGTCACCGCTTCGGACGGCAAGAGCCCCATCACCCTCGACATGCTGTGCGACCACGGGCACGTCACGCAGGAAGTCACCGTGCGTGCCGGCGTGCGTTACGAGATCGAGACCGACCGCAACCAGGAGGACACCGAGGACCTCTTCAACCCGGGGTTCTTCGAGGTGATCGCCCCGGACGGCCCCGGCGAGTTCACCTTCACCATCGCCGCCGCGCTCTCGCCAGAGAAGCCCGATCTGTCGCTGTTCACGCGGGACGCGCGGCGTGAGCATCTGGACGCCGTCGGTGATGAGTTCGTGAGGCGTCACCCCATGGGCCGCCCGCTGCTGCCGCTGGTCCACGCGGCGGACGACTTCCTCGTCACGCGCCACGTGAACGGCAAGCCGCTGATGACCGTCATCGCGGGGTACCCGTGGTTCGGCGACTGGGGGCGCGACACGATGATCTCGATGGTGGGGCTGATGCTGGTGTGCGGCCGGCACGCCGACGCGCTGGGGTGCCTGCGGACCTTCGCCGCGCACGTGGACAAGGGGATGATCCCCAACCGCTTCGACGACTACGGCGGTCCGCCGGAGTACAACACCATCGACGCGTCATTGTGGTTCCTGCACGCGTGCGAGCGGTACGTCCGCGAGAGCGGGGACACGGCGTCTTTCGAGGCGCTGCTTAAGCCTGCGTGCCTGCAGATCATCGAGCACTACACCAAGGGCACGCGAGACGGGATCAGGATGGATCTCGCCGACGGGCTGATCGAGGGTGGCGACGAGACGACGCAACTGACCTGGATGGACGCGAAGCGCAACGGCGTGGTCTTTACGCCGCGCCACGGCAAGAGCGTCGAGATCAACGCCCTGTGGCACCACGGGCTGCTGTGCATCGCGTCGCTGATCGAGGGGAGCGACGCGAACAGGGCGGCGGAGTTCCGGGCGCTTGCAGCGCGGGCGAAGGCGTCGTTCCAGGCGAAGTTCTGGGATGCAGAAGGAAGGAAACTGTGGGACGGGCTGCAGAAGGACAAGACTGGCGTCGAGCGGCCCCTGCCCGAGATTCGCCCCAACATGCTCTTCGCGGTTTCGCTCGAGCACTCCCCGCTGTCGAGCGAGCAGAAGAAGATGGTGGTGGAGGTGGCCCGGCGTGAACTGCTGACGCCGCTGGGCCTGCGGACGCTCTCGCCGAGGGACCCCAACTACCGCGCGAAGTTCGCCGGCGACATGATGTCGCGCGACGCGGCGTACCACAACGGGACCGTGTGGCCTTGGCTCATCGGCCCCTACGCCGAGGCGGCGCTGCGGGCGGACAACTTCAGCGAGACGGCCAAGGCGCATGTCCGCGAGGCGCTCCGCCCGCTGCTGACGATGTTCCACTGCGATTCCATCGGGCAACTGTTCGAGGTGTACGACGCGGAGGGCGACGCGCGGGGGGCCAGACAGCCGGGTGGGTGCATGGCCCAGGCGTGGAGCGTGGCGGAGTTGCTGCGCGTCGCGGCGATGGTGGTGTGAGGCAGGTGCCGTGGTCTCGCGCGTGACGTGCCACGGGCTTCTCGCGTCTTCGCGAGATGCCCGTGTCGGCGCACGGACACCGCCCTGCGTCCGCACGGGTATCCCGCCTAGGAAGGCGGGAAACCCGTGGCACGAACCATGGCCCGAACCCGTCGCTCGATCTGCCGCGATGCATCGATCACGAGAAACAAAGAAGCCCCCGGGCGTTTGCCCGCGGGCTTCGAGGAGGAGACGGCCTCGGTTCGCCCCTGTCCGAGCGATCCAAGGCCCGTGGGTGTGTGCCATTTCTCTACCGCGCACGCTTGGCCCGGTTGCGGTCCGGCGTGCACCGGCGTCGGACATGTCGGGTGTGCGAGGGGTTCGGGTGTCGGGGTTCGGGGTTCGCAGGATGCGGTGTTTCAAGCGCGATGGCTCTCGCGTCGGTACTGCTACCCTTCCACCCGATGAATCCGATCGCTCCAACAGCCATCCCCCCCACAAGAGTCCTCACCGGCGACACCCCCACCGGGCGCCTCCACCTGGGTCACTACGTCGGCAGCATCGAGAACCGTCTCGCGCTGCAGGAGAAGCACGAGTGCTTCTTCCTCATTGCCAACATGCACGCCTTCACCACGCGGGCCGACAAGC
>CAYZFW010000161.1:0-6453 GCA_964477615.1 uncultured Phycisphaeraceae bacterium
TTTTCCATGTTCGGTGTCGAGCGGCTTGCTGTTGCTGCGGCTCTCATTGAGGATTCGCAACCCCTCTGGTTCGGCAAGCAGATCAGGCAACACCACCCGAATGGGGAGGCATCGCGAAGAGCCAAAGGTTCAGGGGTTCAACTCACACCACAGGAAGCGGCACAACTTGATGCGTCTCCGCGGCAGGCACCGACGTCTCGGGCGTCCTGGTATCTGGTCGGCGCTGGGGTGGCAGTCGTTGTCCTAGGCATCTGGCTCAAACGTCGTGTGGGGTGAGTTGCCGACTCGCGGCGACTGACTCGTCCTTATCCGCCCGCGCTGCCCTCGCCGCCGGGGAGGGTCATGCTCCACGGGTCGAGCGCGGCGTCGAGGTCGGCTTTGGTGATCACCTTGCCGCTGATGTCCTTCTGGCCCACCACCGTCTCGACGGCGAGTTGGCGAACGGTTTTGCCCTGCTTGAAGGCTTCCTTCGCCAGTGCCGCGCTCTTGTCGTAGCCGATCACCGGGACGAGGCTGGTACACATCGCCAGCGAGCCCTCGATGAGTTCGGCGCAGCGTTTCTCGTCGGGTTCGAGTTTGTCGAGCAGATTGGCCGTGAAGACGGTGGCCGAGCGGCCCAGGAGGTGGATGCTCTCGAGCATTGCGTCGGCCATGACGGGCATGGCGACGTGCAGGTCCAGCAGCCCGCCGACGCCGCCGAGGCCTGCGGTGGCGGTGGTGGCGTCGTTCCCGATGACGCGGCAGCAGGCCATGATGACGGCCTCGCAGATGACGGGGTTCACCTTGCCGGGCATGATGGAGCTGCCGGGCTGCACGGCGGGGACTTTGAGTTCACCCAGGCCGCAACGCGGGCCGCAGCCCAGCCAGCGGATGTCGTTGGCGATCTTGCTGAGGCTCACGGCGATGGTGCGGAGGTGGCCGCTGACTTCAACGCAAGCATCCTTGGCGTGCTGGGCCTCGAAGTGGTTGTCGCACTCGCGGAAGTGGACGCCAAGGTGCTTGGTGAGGTCGGCGGCGACGAGTTTGCCGAAGTCCTCGTGGGCGTTGATGCCGGTGCCGACGGCGGTGCCGCCGATGGGGAGTTCGCTGAGGGCCGTGAGGCAGCGCTCGGCGCGCTCAATGGCGTGGGCGATCTGCGACGCGTAGCCGCTGAACTCCTGACCCAGGCGGATGGGCGTGGCGTCCTGCAGGTGGGTGCGGCCGATCTTGACGATGCGGTCCCACGCTTTGGCCTGGGCGTCGAGGCGCGCGTGCATGGTCTTCAGCGCGGGGATGAGGCGCTGCTTGATCTCGACGGCGCAGGCGATGTGCATCGCGGTGGGGAAGGTGTCGTTGCTCGACTGCCCCATGTTGACGTGGTCGTTGGGGTGGACGCCCTTGCCTGAGGCGGCGTCACCGATGTACGCGGGGTCTTTGGATGAGCCGATGGGCTTGCCGTTGAACTGGCAGATGAGGTTGGCGATCACCTCGTTGGCGTTCATGTTGGTGCTGGTGCCGCTGCCGGTCTGAAAGACATCGACGGGGAAGTGGGCGTCGTGCTTGCCCGCGGCGACTTCGCCCGCGGCGCGAAGGATGAGTTCGAGGCGGGCGTTGTTGAGGCGGCCGAGTGAGTGGTTGACACGGGCGCAGGCGGCCTTGAGGTGGCCGTAGGCGTGGATGACGGCGGCGGGGACGGGGCGGCCGGAGATGGGGAAATTCTCGACGGCGCGCTGGGTGCTGGCGCCGTAGAGGGCCGAGGCGGGGACGGTCATCTCGCCCATGGTGTCTTTTTCGATGCGTGTGGTCATGCGGGAGTTATATCGTGGGCGCGAGGCGGCGCGGCTCGGGGCTGTCGTGGTCCAAGCGGCATAGACTTCCCACTCCGAATCACACAGCGTTATTCGGGGACTGTTCGGATGCTCCCTTCCAGCCGCGGCGTTCGGCGTGCCGATCTCTTTGGTCCCCGTCCGATCCCGCCCCCCCGGATTTTGCCCCTCGGTTTTGCCCAGCGATCTTTGCCCAGCGGTCTTTGCCCCCCATTCCAGCCATGTCAACGATCACCAACGCCGTCAAGCCTTCCATTCCCGGTTCCGGCGTTTCTGCGGTGCAGACGCAGGGGGCGTCGTTGTCGCAGAGCCCGGCGGTGCGTGCGGCGGTGGACGCGATTGTGAGCGAGGTGCGGGCGAAGTCGGCGCCGATCACCGGCGTGCGCGGGCCGCTGTCGGCGGAACTCAAGGCTTCGGCGGACGAGTTCATGAAGCGGGCCGGCTCGATCCGCGGGCGCGACCTCTTGTTCCCGTTCATCGGCTCGGGGGCGGGGAACGGGCCGTTTGTGGAGCTGATCGACGGCTCGGTGAAGATCGATCTCATCACGGCCATCGGGGTGAACTTCTTCGGGCATTCGCACCCGGAGCTCGTGCGTGCGGCGGCTGAGGCGAGCGTCGGGAATGTGGTGATGCAGGGTCACCTGCTGATGAACGAGCAGCCGTGCCGGCTGAGCGAGACGATCCTCGCCGAGGCGCGGAAGCGGTCGAATATGGCCCACGTGTTCCTGTGCAACTCGGGGGTGATGGCGAACGAGAACGCGCTGAAGGTGTGCTACCAGAAGCACGCGCCGGCGTCGCGGGTGCTGGCGTTCAAGGACTGCTTCATGGGGCGGACGATCACGATGAGCCAGATCGGCGATTCGGCCGCGAACCGCGTGGGCATCCCGCTGAGCACGCTGATCGACTACATGCCGTTCTACGACCCCGCCGCGGCAAAGCGCATGGGGGCTGGTGATGTGAGCGGGCAGACGCGGTACATCGACATGTGCGTGTCGCACCTGCGGCAGTACGTCGAGCGGTACCCCGGGCAGCACGCGTGCTTCATCTTCGAGCTCATTCAGGGCGAGGGCGGGTTCAACACCGCGCCGCCGGAGTTCTTCCGCGAACTGATGACGGTGTGCAAGAGCGCGGGCATCGCGGTGTGGGACGACGAGGTGCAGACGTTCGGCCGGACCACCAGCATGTTCGCGTTCGATGCGCTGAACCTGGGTGACCTCGTCGACATCGTGTGCATCGGGAAGATGACGCAGGTGTGCGCGGTGCTGTACAAGGCGGAGTACAACCCCAAGCCCGGGCTGCTGAGCCAGACGTTCCTGGCGTCCAACGACGCTCTCGCGGCGGGGCAGCGGGTCATCGAGATGCTGCGCGATTCCGACCTGTACGGGCCGAACGGTCGCATCGCGAAGCACCACAAGGCCTTCACCGAGCAGGTGCGTGCCTTGGCGGCGAAGCACCCGCAGTGTTTCCCGCGGACCAACCCGCATGTCGATGACATCGTGGGCGGCACGGGGGGGATGATGCGGTTCACGCCGTTTGCGGGGAAGAAAGAGCCGGTGATGAAGCTGGTGAAGCTGATGTTCGAGGAGGGCGTGATCGGCTTCTACGCCGGGCATGACCCGTACCACATCCGGCTGCTGCCGCCGATCCCGGCGATGGACGAGAGCCTGTGGCCGGCGGTGTTCCAGATTATTGAGAGGGCGATGGCGCGGGTGGCGTGAGCGGATTCACCGCGGAGAGCGGGGAGGGATCGTGAGAGCAGCAAAGCAGCAGAACAGCAGAGCAGCAAACTCGGATTGCACGCTTGAGAATTCGTGGCCTTCGCCAGTTTTATTCCCGGTTGCAGCGACGCACCCCACAGCCTAGACCCTATCCCCTAAACCCTTCCCAACTCCGACTCCGCGAACTCCGTGTCTCCGCGGTGAAAAACGATGTACCTCATTCGTCGAGCCAAGATGGACGACCTTCCGACGCTGCTGAAGCTGGCGCGGATGGTGTACTTCATCAATCTGCCGCCGGAGAAGGACATCATCGCGGAGAAGATCCGGCGATCGCACGCGGCGTTCAAGGCGGCGGGCGAGGGGAAGGACCCGGCACTGCACTCGACGGCTGCGGCGGGCGCGAGCGGGGCGGGCTCGGCGTCGGCCAAGAGCCCCTTGTTCATGTTCTGCATCGAGGACGCCGAGACGGGCAACTGCCTGGGGACATCGTCGATCATCTCGCAGATGGGGGGCCCGGGGCACCCGAATCTGTCGTTGCAGTTGCGGCACCGCGAGTTCTTCTCACGCGATCTGCAACAGGGCGTGAAGCACACGACGGCGCAGCTGCACCTTGATGAATCCGGACCGACCGAGATCGGCGGCCTGATCCTCCAGCCCTCGATGCGCGGGCACGCGAAGAAGATCGGCAAACAGATCTCCGTGGTCCGGTTTCATTTCATGGGGCTGTACCGGAAGTGGGTCTCGGACAAGATCATCGCCGAGATGATGGGACCGATCACGCCCGACGGGCACAACACGCTGTGGGAGTACTTCGGGCGGCGGTTCATCAACCTGACATACGCCGAGGCGGACAAGTTCTGCCAGTACTCGCGGGAGTTCATGACGAGCCTGCTGCCGCGGGAGGAGATTTATCTCACGCTGCTGCCGCCGGAGGCGCGGGCGCTGATCGGGCAGGTGGGGCCGGACACGGCCCCGGCCCGACGGATGCTCGAGGAACTCGGCTTCCGCAACCACGACAAGGTGGATCCATTCGACGGCGGCCCGCAGCTCGAAGCCGCCACCGACGACATCCCGCTGGTCAAGAAGACTCGCACGCTTTCGTACGGGGGCGTGTGCTCCGCGGCGGCGGCGCGGGGCGAGGGGTTTGTCAGTGTGATGCACGACGACGGGGATTTCCGCGCGCTGCACACGTCGTACGAGATCGACGGTGATGAGTTGCGTCTGCCGAAGGCGGCGGCGGGGCTGCTGGCACCGGGCTCTGGCACGGTCATGGGCGTGACGCCGATGGTGCTGGGGGGGGCGTCGTCCGGTGGGGCGAAGAAGTCGAGGCCGCGGGCGGTTGCGGCGCGGGGGTGAGGCTCCTGAGAGCAGCAAAGCAGCAGAACAGCAGATTCGGATTGTGAGGTTGCGTGCGATGAGGGGCTTCGGCGCGCCGATCGGTAGCGAGAGATCGCACGCCCGTTTCACGGGATTTCGGATTTCGAGATGCGTCCCCCAGACGCTGCGCGTCTGGCAACCATCGATGGCCCGCTTTGCGGGCCGGCTGCTCCTCGTACGAGGCCCGGTAGGCTCCGTACACGCCATCCGGATTTGCTGCTCCGCTGCTCTGGCCTACACGTCTTCTTCGAGGTCGGCGTCCTTCAGTTCACGCGTGACCTTGTAGTCGCCGCTGAACCACTTGCCCAGGTCGGCCATGCGGCATCGGTCGGAGCAGAAGGCGGTGGCGGGGTCTTTGAGCGAGCCGCCGCAGGTTCGGCAGGGCTTGGCGGCTGGTTCGCCGACGCGGGAGATGGAGATGAGGCGCTGCGAATCGCCGGCGTGGTCGATGAAGACCTCGATGCGCCGCTCTGGCAGGCGGGCTTCGATTCTCTCGGGCCATTCGACGGCGATGATCGCGCCGCTGATCAGCAGGGCGTCCCAGTCGATGGAGTCGAGGTCTTCGGGGCCTTTGAGGCGGTAGCAGTCGAGGTGGGCGAGTGTTTGCTTTCCGGGCATGGCGTCGGCGTACTCGTGGACGAGGACGTACGTGGGGCTGCTGACCTGCGCGGCGTCGAGGCCGAGACCCAGCGCTAGGCCCCGGACGAAGCGGGTCTTGCCCGCGCCCAGATCGCCGCGGAGGGCGAGGAGATCACCGGGCGCGAGCGACGCGGCGAGGCGCTGCGCGAGGGCCTCGGTCTCGGCGGGTGCGTGCGAGCGGTGGGAGGTGAACACGCCGCTCATGCGCGGCCCTCCCCATCCTGTTTTTCATCGTTCATGTTTCGCTTCTCGCCGTGTGAACCGTGGTCCCAGCCCATGTCGGTCGCGTCGTGCTTTGTGCCGTGTTCGTCGATGAAGACGCAGCCTTCGCCGCGGGTGACGGTGCCGATGACGGTGATGGGTGTACCGCAGATTTCGCGGGGGAGCGCGAGTGCATCTGAGACGGTGAAGAGGAGCTCGTAGTCCTCGCCGTCGGAGGCGGCCCGGTGCCAGTCGGTGACGTTTCGGGAGAGCGGGAGCCTGCGGGTTTCCATCTCGATGCGGACGCGCGAGGCGCGGGCCACGCGGGCGGCGTCGCGGCCGAGGCCGTCGGAAAGATCGATCATCGCCGTGAGATGACGGCCCAGCAGGTCGCAGAGGGTGCGGGCCTCGCGGACGCGGGGTTCGAAGGTGGCGTGGCGGCCTGAGGGGAGCGATCCGCCGAGGGCGCCGGTGACGCAGACGCGGTCGCCTTCTTGCGCGGTGGAACGCTCGACGGGGCCGCGGGTGTGGTGCGCGGAACCCAGGACCGTGGTGGTGAGAACGGTTGGTCCGTCGTGGAAGGCGATGTCGCCGCCTGCGAGCGGGCAGCCGAGCTCCATCGCCCAGTGGGCCATGCGGTCGAAGAGTCCGTCGGCGTGTGGGAAGCCCGCGCGGAGGCAGCCGGTGGCGAGGGCGCACGACGGCTCGCCGCC
>CAYZFW010000162.1:0-6451 GCA_964477615.1 uncultured Phycisphaeraceae bacterium
GAACCCCACTCCCTCGCCACGTCTCCGGAACCCAACCTCATGCTCGCCATCCTCCACTCCCGAATCCGCGTCGAAGAGCGCCTGCTCGCCGATGAACTCGCCGCGCGGAACATCCCCCACGAACTCATCGACGTCCGTGAGCACGTCTTCGACATCCACGACCCTTCGCCGTGGACACGCTTCGAAGCCGTGCTCGAACGATGCATCAGCCAGACGCACGCGCTGGCGGCGGTGAGGTTCTTCGAGGCGTTTGGCGTGCCGTGCATCAACGCCTCACGCGTCATCGACGCCTGCGGCGACAAACTCACCACCTCGCTCCTCCTCGCCCGCGCCGGCGTGCCGACGCCCCGCGTCCGCATCGCGCTCGAGTCCGAATCGGCGCTGCAAGCCGTGGAGCAGATGGGCTACCCCTGCGTGATGAAGCCCACCGTCGGCTCGTGGGGCCGCTTGCTGGCCCGCGTGAATGACCGCGACGCCGCCGAGGCCGTCATCGAGCACAAGCAGACCCTCGGCGGCCCCCAGCACGGCGTGTTCTACATCCAAGAACACATCGACAAGCCCGGACGCGACCTCCGCGTCTTCATGGTCAACCACCAGCCCATCGCCGCCATCAGCCGCGCCAGCCAGCACTGGATCACCAACACCGCCCGCGGCGGCCGCGCTGCCAACCACCCCATCGACGCCGACCTCTCGCGCGTCTGCACCGCCGCGTCGCACGCCATCGGTGGCGGCGTCCTGGCCATCGACCTCCTCGAAACCCGCTCGGGCGACCTTCTCGTCTCCGAGATCAACCACACCATGGAGTTCCGCAACTCCATCGAGCCCACGGGCGTCAACATCCCCGCCCGAATCATCGACGCCCTCATCGAGGCCGGACTCACACGTGGCGCGGCACGCCGTGCCACTGACTTGCCTTCCGAGGCAAGTCAGTGCTCCCCGCAGATCACAACCCGCGGCAATCACGTCGGCACGGAGGTTGCGCGATGACGTCCTCCCGACTCACCGTCGGCATCCTCGGCGGCTCCGGCTACGGCGGCGGCGAGGTGCTCCGCCTCCTCCTCGACCACCCCCACGTCGAAGTCACTCAGGTTACCTCCCGCCGCCAAACCGGCGTCTTCGTCCACTCCTCCCACCCGAACCTCCGCGCCCGCACACGCCTCCAGTTCATCGCACCCGATCAACTCCAGCCCTGCGATGTGCTCTTCCTCTGCCAACCCCACGGCGAAGCGAGCAAGCAGATCGAGCACCTCAGCACCCTCGCGCACCGTCTCATCGACCTCTCCGCCGATTTCCGCCTGCGCGACAAGGCCGCCTACAAGCGTCACTACGAAGAAGACCACCCCGCCCCCGCCTGGCTCGACCGTTTCGTCTACGGCCTCCCCGAACTCCACCGCGAGCGTTTGCGAAACGCCCGACTTGCCAGCGGCGTCGGCTGCAACGCCACCGCCATCAACCTCGCCCTGCTCCCACTGGCCCGCGCGGGTCTGATCGAGCGGGCCGTTGCTGATCTCAAGGTTGGCTCGTCTGAGGCCGGAAACGCACACTCCCCATCGAGCCACCACCCTGAGCGCTCCGGCGCGGTGCGTTCATTTGCCCCCACAGGGCACCGTCACGCCGCCGAGGTCCGACAGGAACTCGGCGATTTCCCTCTGCACATGAGCGTGACGAGCGTCGAGCTCGTCCGCGGCGTCTTGTGTACCGCCCACGTCTTCCTCAACAAGAGACTCGAAGAAAAAGACATCTGGAAGCTCTACCGCGAGCACTACAACGCCGAGCCCTTCGTCCGGCTCGTGAAGGACAAGGCGGGCATCTTCCGGTTTCCCGAGCCCAAACTCCTCGCCGGCACGAACTGGTGCGACATCGGTTTCGAGATCGACCCCGAGTCCAACCGCCTCGTCGTCATCAGCGCCATCGACAACCTCATGAAGGGCGCCGCAGGCTCCGCCGTGCAGTGCATGAACCTCATGTGCGGATTTGAGGAAACCACCGCCCTCACGTTCCCCGGTCTTCACCCCATCTGATTCACCTCGCTCGGCGCCCCAGGGTGGGCGCGGCGGGCCGGACTCTCTTCCGGTCAGCGCGCCGCAATCCAGCCCTATGTTCGCGGCACGCACCCGCGCCCGCCCTGGGCCGCCGAGTAACCCAACCACACAGGCACCAACGCATGACTCAGCTACTTGTGGCCAAACTCGGCGGGTCCCACGGCATCGACATCCCCGCCTTCTGCGCCGATGCCGCACGCGTCATCGCATCAGGCCGCCGTCTCGTGATCGTCCACGGCGGCTCGCACCACACCAACGTGCTCTCCGAACAGCTCGGCCACCCGGCCCAGTTCATCACCTCGCCCAGCGGTCACACCAGCCGGCGCACCGACCGCCGCACGCTGGAGATCTTCCAGATGGCGTGCCGAGGTCAACTGAATCAGGCCATCGTCGAACAGTTGCAGCGCCTCGGCGTGAACGCCGTCGGGCTCTCGGGCATGGACGGCCGTCTCTGGGAAGGCCAACGAAAGGCGACGGTGAGAGCGGTGATCGAGGGCCGCGTGATGATGATCCGCGACGACTTCACCGGCACCGTCGAACGCGTGAACACCACACTCCTCCGCACGCTGCTCGATGCCGGCTATACACCCGTCGTCTCGCCCCCGGCGATCTCCACCGAGTCCGAACCCATCAACGTCGACGCCGACCGGGCCGCGGCCATGACCGCCGCGGCTCTCGGCGCGGAAACGCTGCTCCTCCTCTCCAACGTCCCAGGCTTGCTCCGCGAGTTCCCCGACGAATCCACCCTCGTCCCCACCGTCGCCCGCGCCGAGATCGATCGTTTTGCCGAGTTCGCCCAGGGCCGCATGAAGAAGAAAGTCCTCGGCGCAGGCGAAGCGCTCGCCGGCGGAGTCCGTCGCGTCGTCATCGCCGACGCACGCCACGGCGAGCCCATCAGCGGTGCCCTCGCGGGCGCGGGGACGGTCTTCCAATGACGACCGCGCAGCCCATCGAAACGCCCGGCACCACCTTGCGCGTGACCGACGCTGACGCCGTCGAACTACTCCGCGCCCTCGTCGCCATCCCCAGCGTCTCGGGTCAGGAGCGTCTCGCCGTCGAGCACCTCGTGGCCGTGATGCAGCGCATGGGCATGCACGCCGCGATCGACGCCGCGGGCAACGCCGTCGGACACCGCGGCGACACCTCACTCGCAGCAACCGAGATCATCCTGCTGGGTCACATCGACACCGTCCCGGGAAACATCCCCGTCCGTATCGAAGGCGACACCCTACACGGCCGAGGCAGCGTCGACGCCAAAGGCCCCCTCTGCGCCTTCGCCTTCGCCGCCGCACGAGCAACACTTCCCCCAAACGCACGCGTCGTCGTGGTCGGCGCTGTCGAAGAAGAGTCCGCCACCAGCCGCGGCGCCCGCCACATCGCCGACACCCGCCGCCCTGCCGCCTGCATCATCGGCGAACCCAGCCACTGGGACGGTGTCACCCTTGGCTACAAAGGTCGCCTTCTCTGCGAAATCACCTTCGAACGCGACGCCGCGCACTCCGCCCGCCCTGAGGAGAACCCGCCCGAGATCGCCGCGGACTTCTGGCAGCGCGTGCGTGCCCTCCGATTCGATCCGCTTCGCTCCAGCCCGGACAATCCCGCACCCAGGCCCCCACCCACCGGCGTGTTCCACAGCGTCCAGCCCTCGCTGCGGGCCATCAGCACCCACTCCGACGGCATGAAGGAACGCGCCACCATGACCCTCGCCTGGCGACTCCCACCCGGCGTGACTCCGCACCTGGTCGAAGCCTCGGTCCGCGGCATCGCGCCAGAAGGCGCACGATTGCACTTCACAGGCCACGAACTCGCCCACGCCGCCGACCGCTCAAACCCCGTCGCCCGCGCCATCACCGCATCGATCCGCGCCGCCGGCGGCACACCAACCCCGCGTCTCAA
The DNA here is from genome assembly GCA_964477615.1 of uncultured Phycisphaeraceae bacterium. GTDB lineage: Bacteria > Planctomycetota > Phycisphaerae > Phycisphaerales > UBA1924 > JAFLCM01. The sequence goes on from CAYZFW010000162.1 coordinate 3,939, forward strand.
GACCGGCACCAGCGACATGAACGTCGTCGCCCCAGCCTGGCAATGCCCCATCGCCGCCTACGGCCCCGGCGATTCCAACCTCGACCACACCCCCATCGAGCACATCTCGATCGCCGAATACCTGCGATCGATCGAGGTACTCACCTGCGCCATTGAGCGGCTGGCCGGCGAACTCGCGTCGGCCGATGAAGCCCGGCGACTCCCCACCCGTTGACAAGCCAACCCTGAACGCCCCAGCGGCCACGCCGCAACCGTCGCCACGCAGCGTGACGGATCGTCGAACGCTCACCGTCTTCACCCACTCGATCCCCGCGTCAAGCATCGCTACGGGCAACTCCGCCCGAACCCCGACAGAAACTCAACGAGGTCCAGCGTGTTCACCGCGCCGTCGCCGTTCAAGTCCAGAATGCACGCGGCCATCACACGCAGCGACACAGCGTTCGACCGCGTGCTCTCGCACGCGGCGCTGATCTCGCACGCGAACACGGCCCCATCGAGCGCTGCCGCGACACTGGTCAGGGAAAGCGTCGAGGTCGCCGACCCGGAAACCACCATGCCGTCCGGCCGAACCCCGTCGGTGAGTGGCACGCCGTCGAGCGTCCACCGATACTGCGGCACCACCCGCGCGGATGCCGAGCAAGAGAAACCAACACTCCCCAGCCGCGGCACGCTCGCCTTCACCGGCTGCGAGGTCAGCGTCAAACCCGAGCCGAGCGTGTACACGATCGCGCTGCCCCAGCCCTGATCGCCGCCGCCGTTCCGATCGTTGGGAGCGCCGAGCGCCACCGTCGATCCGTCTGCGGAGATCGCGGCGCTCATGCCCAGCACCGAGCCGTCATCCGCGAGCGCCGAGGTCAGGGGCTCGAACCGTCGAGACAACAGCCCGTCACGATCCTCGAACACAAACCCCCGCCCCCGGGAAGCAACGCGGGAAACATCGGTCATTGCGATGACGCACCGCCTCGCGTCCTGGCTCAACGCCACCTCGAGCAGCGCGGGAAACCCCGCGATCGGCTCGATCGCTGGAAGCCACAGGGGTTCGCCTCGCTGAGCCCAGACCTCGCCGGTGCGCCCGAACACAAAGGCCGCGGGCGAATGGTTGATCTCGTTCTGTGGCTCTTCCGGCCCGCTGACATCAATGGCCGAGATTCGTTGCATCGCCAGGATCGTCCGCCCGTCATCGGAAACATCGAACACGCCCTCAATGCCCACGGCGGCACCCGTCGGGACACTCCCCTGGAGCACCTGCGCTTCGGGCAGCCAGCCGCCGCTCGCGCGCCGGTACACCGCGAGAGCACCCAGCGGGAGCGTGCCACGGGCCGCTCCCAGCACCGGATCAGGAGGCTGCGCATTGAACGACGTGGCGCCGACCACCAGCGTGTCGCCGTCGCCGTCGAGCCGCAGTTGTGTCCCCCCGAAGTTCGTCGGCTGCGTCGTCTGCGGCACGGGCCCGAGCAGCGCCGGTCCGTCCTGAACCCAGACGCCGTTCTGCAGCCGGAAGACGTACACCGAGCCGCGGAGACCACCGACTTGTGGCGCACCGACCGCGACCGTCTGGCCGTCGGCGCTGATGTCGTAAACGTTTGCCGACGCACCGGGGGGCAGGCCGATCGTCGACGTGATCGACCATACACCCGCCGCCGACCGGGTCCAGATCTTCATCGAGTCGGTATCGGAGGTCAGAAGGGTTGATCCGGAGTTCCCCAAACGCCCGACGCCGAACCCGCCGGGCAGAGTCGTCTCGAGCGTCCACGAGGTTGCACCGGTGCGCCGGTACACGCGGGTGGTCTGGAGCGAGCTCTCCGTCGCGACGATGGTCTGGGCGTCGCCGCTCATGGCCACAAACGTCCCGAGAGACGGCGCGACTCCAATCCCTGTGGGTGCGATCAGCCGGGCATCCTCAAACACGCACGGGTCCGCCGCAGCGGCGACGCGAGCAGTCGGAATACCCACAGCCGCAAGCAGCACGGCGGGAACCAGAACAAGTCGCTTCAGCATCCACATGCGGTGCGCTCCAATAACGGATGAGCGGTCAACAGAGTCCCTGATTATTCCACGGAATCGAGGGCGAACAAGCCCGGCTTGCGGGACACGCCGATAACCGCGCGTACACGCCTCGCTGCACCCCGACCCATCACAGGATCCACGCCGGCCGCTAAACCACCGCCGCGCACACCTTCTTCGCCGCGTCCGCCAGGTCCGTCGCCGCCTGCATGGTCGGGATCTTCCCCTTCGCCGCTTCCAGCAGCGCCCGACCCGCCTCGACGTTCGTCCCCTCCAACCGAACCACGAGAGGCACCTTGAATCCCACCTGCTGCGCCGCGTTGACAATCGCCTGCGCGATCACGTCGCACCTCATGATCCCGCCGAAGATGTTCACCATCACCCCCTTCACCGACGAATCGCTCAGGATGATGCGGAACCCCTCGGTCACCGCCTCCTCCGTCGCGCCGCCGCCGACGTCCAGGAAGTTCGCCGGCTGTCCCCCGGCGTGCTTGATGATGTCCATCGTC
>CAYZFW010000163.1:0-6438 GCA_964477615.1 uncultured Phycisphaeraceae bacterium
CGCCCTCCTCTCCGGCCAGCGTGACCGCGGCGAGTTCAAGGTGCTCCAGACCATCGATTCCACGATGGGCCCGGTCGTGAGGCTGAAGCAGCCCGACGGCTCGACGAAGGAAGCCCTGTGCTTCTGCTCCAACAACTACCTCGGGCTGGCCGATCACCCCGAAGTGGTCGAGGCTGGGCTGAAGGGGCTGCGCGACTACGGGGCGGGCACGGCGAGCGTGCGGTTTATCTGCGGCACCTTCACGCCGCACCACGCGCTGGAGAGGCGCATCGCCGACATGCTGGAGCAGGAGGCGTCGTACACGTTCGTTTCGTGCTGGAACGCGACCGAGGCGGTGTTCCCCACGCTGTGCGAGCCCGGCGACGCGATCATCAGCGATGCGCTCAACCACGCGTGCATCATCGATTCGATCCGGCTGTGCTCGGTGATCAAGAAGGGCGTCAACCGGTACGTCTATCCGAACAACGATCTGGCGGCGCTGGAGGCGAAGCTCGCCGAGGCGAAGGCGGCGCTCGGCGCTGGTGGCGTCACTTGGGTCATCACCGACGGCGTGTTCAGCATGGAGGGCTCGATTGCTGACCTGCCGGCCATGCGCCGTCTGTGCGATCAGTACGGCGCGCTGCTGGCCGTGGATGATTCCCACGGCACGGGCGTGATGGGGCGTACCGGACGGGGCACGCACGAGTTCGCGGGGATGAAGGGGTCGCAGATCGACCTGTTCACCGGCACCCTGGGCAAGGCCCTGGGCGGGGCTGCGGGCGGGTACATCGCCGGGCCGAGGCTTGCGGTGGACACGATCGTGCAGCGGGCACGCCCCACGCTGTTCAGCAACGCCCTGCCGGTGACCACGGCGTGCAGCGCGGACAAGGCCATCGAGATCATGCTCCGCGAGCCGCAGCGGGTGCAGCGACTCCGCGACAACGTGGCGTACGCGCGGAAGCAGATCAAGGCCGCGGGCTTCGACGTGCTGGAGTCCCCCACCGCCATCTGCCCCATCATCGTGCATGAGACGGCCAAGGCCATCGCGATGAGCAAACGGCTGCTGGAACTGGGCGTGTACGTGATCGGCTTTGGCTACCCCGTGGTCCCCGAAGGGCACGCACGGCTGCGGTGCCAGATCTCGGCGGCGCACACGACGGCGCACATCGATGCGCTGGTGGGGGCGTTGAAGAAACTGTGAGCCCGGAATCAAGCGTGTGAGCTGGTGCCACGGCTTGGCGTCTTCGACAAGCCGTGTCCGGATTCAGCCCTCGGGTCGGCACGGTTTGTCGAAGACGCCAAACCGTGGCACGAGGCGCGGCGGCGTCACTTCTGCTCGGTCTTCAACTTCTCTTTCAGCGCCGCATCGGACTGGGCGTCGATCCGCGCCCGCTCGGCGCGGTACGCCTCCATGCCCGCGGGCTCGGGGAAGAACTCCGCCACGGCGGATTCCGGCATGCCGCGGCGGAGCATGATCGAGCGGAGCTGGTCATAAGCGATCTGCTGGATCGACTGCGGCGCCTTGGCGAAGATCGTCGACGCCTGGGCCGGGTCCATCTCGCCCATCGCCATCATGCTGACGAACACCTGGGCCGCCATATCGGGGAACTGGCGGGGCATCTCGTCCATGCGGTTATCTCTGTCCACCACGGTCCGCACTTTCTGCTTCTCTTCGAAGTAGACCGTGTGTACCTCCTCGGCGTACTTGAAGCCGCTGGCGAAGCGCTTGATGTTGCCGCGGAGAAGCCCGTTGTAGAACGCGTCGAGCAGCGCGCCGGCGCACTCGCCGGCTGCGACGTGCGGGACGCTCAGGCGGTCGTCGCGGAGTTCCTTCTTGACGAACTCGGCCAGGGACAGCTGCATCTCCGCGAACTTGGCGGGGTCGTTGGTGTTCAGACCCTTCCAACTGGCGAGCCTCTTGTATGTGTCCTGAGCCTTGTCGTACTCGCCCATGCGGTAGTAGACGCGGATGACATCGCGCAGGAAGTTCTCGTAGCCGGCGCCGTAGAGGGTGTAGGAGCGTTTCTCGCTCTCGGCGACACCGCCGCGGGCCGCGAGCTCTTCGACGACTTCGCCGTAGGAATCGGCCCAGTTGGTGTCGAGCAGGGCGGTGTAGGAATCGAGGACGGGGTCGTAGAAGATGCGCCCGGAGCGGAAGAGTTCCTGCAGACCTTGAACGATGATGCGGTCGGTGTTGAGGGTGTCGAACTGGTGGTCGCCGCTGCGCTCGAGGGTTTCGTCGACGCCCTGGGCGGACCAGTAGATGGCGTGGCTGGAGGGGTGACGCCAGTCGAGGGGCCCGAACTTCATGGTGTAGCGGGCCATGCGCGCCGGGTCCATCTTCTTCTCATCGAGGAGGACGCGCTTGCGCACGTGCGGGATGAGGCGGTCCCAGGCGTCCTTGTACGCCGGGTCTTCGCGGAAGCGGTCGACGACGGAGTTGCGCGAGCCGTCGGCAAGGCGGAAGACCTTCTTCTGGCTGTACCACGAGGAGTTGTAGATGTCGCTGAGCGTGTAGAAGCGGAGCAGCGTTTCGTCGAGTTTGAGGCCGCCCTCCTTGCGGAGCGCGTCCGCGAGGACCTGGACCTTGCTGACGAAGCCTCCCTCAGGTTCAGGGTCGCCCGGGCGGAGCTTGGCCTTCTGGGCCTTGATCTCTTCGGCGATGACGTCTTCGAGCCGTTCCGGCGCGTTTGCAACCGGGGCCATCCACTCGACCATCAGCTTTCGGGCGGCCTGCGTGTCTTCGGGCAGCGCGGGGGGCGGGCCGAGCACGTACGTCCACTCCTCGGCGAGGCGCCGCTTGTAGAAGCGGTTGGCGTCATCCGAGAACGACTGGATCTTGTGGTTGAAGATCCACGCGAGCTCCTTGTAGAGCAGGACGTCGTTGGGGTTGCGCGGGATGGCTTCTTTGCGGAGCAGGTCGACGCCGGCCTTCACCCACGTCCATCGCTCGCTGGCGGTGTTGGTGGCGACGGAGATGTTGTACGACATGTTCCACGCGTGGAAGGCCCACACGCGGGGGAAGCGCGGCTGGAGGCGGGTGATCGCCTGGCTGAGCTCGATCGCCTCGTAGAACTTTCCTTCCTCTTTGAGCTTGGTCGCGCGGAGCCAGAGGTAATTGACGAACAGGCCGCGGAACGCGCCCATCGCGATGCCCAGGGCGACCTCGGGCGGATCACCCTCCTGGGCCTGATCGGTGTAGACCATCTCGGCGCGCCCCGCCTCGGCGGTGAGCGCGACGCTGAGCGGCCCCGACAGCAGGAGCGCGACGGCGGCAATGACCGCGGAGATGATCTGCACCAGCCTGTTGCGTTCGAGCATGGTCGTGTTCCCCGATCAGTGTCCGGAATACGTGGCCAGTTCGCGCCGGCGGAACGCCGCCCAGCCGATCAGCAGAGACCCGGCCGTCCAACTCCCGATGAGCGCCGCGGCATACCCGAGCGACCCCCATGAGACGAGCCGGCCCTCGACCAGGTTCGTTCCCGGCTTCAGTTCGCTGTAGGACTCGAAGGCCTTCGACGCCGGGACGGCGATGGCCCGCACCGCAACGGCGAACCAGTTGGTCGTCTTGGTCTTCTCGTCGTACGAGATGTAGACCTCAAGCGATTCCTACAGGAACCCCGCGCTCTCGGCGGCGAAGAGCACCGTCACCGCCACCAAGCATGCGACGGGGAAGTTCAGGAATGTCGCGGCGGCGATGGCGACGGCCGCGATGAAGCCGAGTTTGATCCAGATCGCCGACATCACGCGGAAGAAGTTCGCCTCGTACCCGCCGGCGCGGTACATCAGTTCCAGCCCGTCTGGGGGGAAGTTCACAGCGAACTGGTTGCTGGGGTCGCTGGCGATCTCGATCATGAGCTCGCCCTTGTCGTCGATCACCTCGGGCTCGATGGAGAGCGAGTTGGTGACCTTCAGCGCGGTGGCGACCTCCTTGGGGAAGCCGTTGATGAACATCACCAGGCGGTAGATGGCCGAGGGGTTGTTGCTGCCGGCGTTGACCTTGTAACGGAGCGTGAGTTCGCCGCGCTGGGCGCGGTTCTTCACGTCGCCGAGCCCCTTGAAGACATACTGCTGCTTGAAGCCCGGCGGGATCGTGCGCGACTGGTTGAAGATCTCCTGCAGCACGTCGCGCTCGACCTGCTTGCGGAAACCCGCCGACGACTTGAACGACGGGTTGTCCGCGACCGCCTGCTCCACCCGGCTGTCGATGATCTTCGAGACCTCTTCCGCGATCAGCTGCGGCGGTTCGGGATAGACCCCCGCGCGGGCGGCACGTACCTGCAGCTCGAGAATCCGCCGGTCCTCGGTCATGAACTCGTTCACCAACTGGTAGCGGACGATCTCGCGGGCCTGCGGCGTGTCCTTGAACCCGTCGACACGCGCCTTCGCCTCGGCGATTCGGTTGTCGATCTCCGAGATCAGGTACGGATCATTCGGATCGGCGCGGAGGCCGTTCTCGCTCACAAGGTACGCCACCTCGCCGCGGGCCTTCTGGTGGCTGAGGTACTCGGTGAAGAGAAACACGCCCGCGGCAGTGACGGTGAGCAGCACCGCGTTCAGGCCCATCACGCCCACCCACTTGCCGAGCACGTACTCCCAGTGGCGCACGGGCTTGGTCATGGTCTGCCAGATGATGCGGTCGCGCTGCTCGAAGGCCACCGTGCCCGCGCTGAGGAACAGCGTGAGCATCGCCAACACGGCGTAGGAAAGCCCCACGCCGTAGGAAAGCCACTGCTGCACCCGGAATCGCAGCGGCTGGTCCTCGGTGAGCATCCCCGGCACCACCGCGAGAAACAGGATGAGGATGACGATGAAGACCAGACTGACCTTCATCCGCACCGCTTCGGTGAGAACGTTCCGCGCCACGGCGAGCACAGGCGTTGCACCCGAGAGCGCCAGACGCAGCACCTGCATCAGCACGAGGAAGAACAGCGTCAGTGGCACTACGCCCAGAAGCACCTGCCCGGTGCGGGCGGTGGATTCCCATGCCGCCAGCGGCCACGCCACGCCCCAACCAAGCACCAAGAGCGCGAGGTAACTCAGGCCCAATCCCAACCAGATGACCAGCAAGGTGCCGGCCACGGCGGCCGCGGCAAAGCCCGCGACCACCATCGTGCCCTCACTGGTCCGCATCGCGGTGCGGCACGCTTCCTCGCCGCGCTTCAGCAGCGCGATCGGCCCGGCGTCGATGAACCGCGCCATCGGGCCGGGGGCGACGACGCCCTGCCCCGACGCCTTCTCGGCGGCCGGGGTCGCGGCGGCCCCGGGGCGGTTGGCGGCCACCCACATGGTCGCCAACACAAACGCCGCGAGCGCGACAACAACCGCCGACGCGGCCCACTTGAAGCGCGTGGACTTCTGGATGAGGTTCAGCCGGGCGAAGAGGTTCATCGGCCCTGATTCTCCGGGCCCTTGGGCTTGGACTGATCGTCACCCAGGAGCGAGCCGAGCAGGTCGCGGTCGGGCTCCTGGACGGGCTTGTTCGGCGCCGAAGCGGGCTTGGCCGGCGCGACCGGAGCCACGGGGGCTGCGCCGCTGAGCCCCTCGATGAGCGAGCGGTCGGGCTGATTCGCCGGGGCCGCCGCGGGTCGCGGGGCCACGGGCATCGCGGCCTGCGCCTCGTCCTTGCTGGTGACGAGATTCGAGATGAGGTCGCCGCCGGTGGCACCTTCGGCGAGGAACGACGCGGTGACGCCGCCGTGCCGCGCGCCGCTGGTAGCGACGCGGTCGGCTTGGGCCTTCTCCACGAGGTCGATGAAGAGGTCTTCGAGTTTCTGACGCGGGCGCGACACGCGGGCGGCGGAGCGGCGGTGGCGCTCCAGCACGGCGTTCACCTCTTCCAGCGTGGAAGGATCCAGCGTGTCGGTCTCCAGCACCACACGCTCCTGCGATTCGAGCAGCGAGTCACACGTGCCGGCGGCGCGGATCTTCCCGCCGTAGAGGATCACGAGGCGGTCGACACAGTCCTCGACGTCGCCCAGCAGGTGGCTGGAGAGGATGATCGTCTTGCCGCGCTTGCCCAGCATCGAGATGAGGTCTTTCACCTGGCGCGTGCCGATGGGGTCGAGGCCGGTGGTGGGCTCGTCGAGGATGAGGAGTTCGGGGTCGTTGATGAGGGCCTGGGCGATGCCGATGCGGCGCTGCATGCCCTTGGAGTATTCGCGCACCTGGCGGTGCTGCACGCCCGTGAGCCCGACCATCTCGAGCAGTTCATCGATGCGGCGCTGGCGGACGTTGCGGTCAAGCTGGAAGAGTTTGCCGTAGTAGTCGAGCGTCTCGCGGGCGTTGAGGAACGGGTAGAGGTACGACTCCTCGGGCAGGTACCCGATGCGCTTCTTGATCGAGACATCGTGCGGCGGCATCTGGAATACCGCCAGGCGGCCCGAGGTCTTGCGCAGCAGCCCCAGGATCATCTTGATCGTCGTCGACTTGCCCGAGCCGTTGGGGCCCAGCAGGCCG
>CAYZFW010000164.1:0-6431 GCA_964477615.1 uncultured Phycisphaeraceae bacterium
AGCACGACGCCCTTGCCCGAGAGGATCGTCTGCATGTCCTCTTTCTGGTTGGGCAGCAGGCCGAGGTCGTCGTACTTGATGGTGACCTGCTTGGCGGGGTCGAGCAGCAGGCTTAGTTTCATGCCGCCCGAGGTGCCGGCGGTGGTGATGCGGGCGGGGATGGTGTTGCCGCCGGTCATGCCCATCTGGATGTCGCCCTGGAGCCTGCGGCGCCGGTCGGCGACGTCGAGCTTTGCGACCCCTTTGAGGGTGTCGATCAGGGCGACGGCGCGTGGCTGGGGGATGGCCTCGGGCTGGGTGCGCACGCCGTCGACCATGTACGCCGCGCCGTAGACGTTGGGCTTGATGGGGGCGAGGTCGAGCTGCACGGCCCGCAGATCGATCATGCGACCGATGAGCTGTTCGAGGGCGAGACGGAGTTCAAACTCGGGTGAGTCCTTGGGGGGCACGGGGAGTTCGCCGCCGGGGCCCTTGAAGACCATGGCGCTGGCGCCGCCCTTCTTGGCCTTCTTGTCCTTGGCTTCGGCGCGGGCGGCGGCCATCTTGGCAAGGTCAAAGCTCCACTTCATGCCCTCGGGCACGCGGGAGTCGCCGTTGCGGGCCACCGCGTAGATCACCAGGTCGGCCCCCAGCAGCGCGATCATGATGGGCCAGGTGATCCAGAACGACGCTGGGACAAACAGCACCACCGCCAGCGCCACCAAGGCGAAGGCGATGTGGACCATGTTCCACATGCGGCGCTTGAGGTACCACCGCGCGGCGTCCTTGTCGAAGATTGTCGACACCACCCACGCCCACCCCCAGAAGGGCAGGAGGTACAGCACGGGCTTGTAAGGCGACATCAGCATCAAGGCCTCGGCCAGCGACAGCGAGGCCCCGGGAATGGTCGGATTCGGATTCATGCGGATGGGATTGTACGGGGTCAGTTGGAAGTCACCTGAAGAGGCACTCGGGAAGTTGCCGCGGGGTTCCCCCCTTGCGCAACCCTGACAAAGCGGACCACGATTGGGCGCGGGCGTCTGAGCCCGGTTCCAGCCGATTCTGCTCGGACGGCCCCCAGTGCCCGGTGCCCAGTGCCTTCCCCCGTCACTTTCCCACGCAGAAGGTCGCGAAGACCCGGCCGATCACGTCGTCCGGGCTGATCTGTCCTGCCACTTCGCCAAGTGCGTCGAGGGCTTCCCGCAGGTCGCCGGCGATGACTTCGGCTTCGGCGAGGTTTGCGGAGTCGGCTTGGGAAGCAGCGCGGTCCAGCCCCGTGCGAATTCCCGCCAGCGCCCGGCTGAGGCAGGCGCGGTGACGGGGGACCAGGGTGCCCCGGGCCGAGCCCGACGATGCCGAGCCCCCTGCGGCGTCGGCGATGGCCCGCTTGAGCGCCCCCAACCCCCAGCCGTCGAGGGCACAGACCGAACCGTGCCATGCGGTCCCTTGCAGCGATGCCTCGGGGCCGTTTGCGGCGTCCCGGGGCTCGCCAAGGTGGACGAGGTCCGACTTGGTTCGGACGCGGAGCGGTCGCTGGCCGGCTACGCCACCTACACCACCACCACCACCACCACCACCACCGGCGTCCGGCCAGGGCTGGCCCCACGGGGCGCAGAGCAGGAGCACGTCCGCCGAGGCGATGCGTTCTCGGGCGCGTGATTGTCCCAGCGCATCGAGTGTCGAACGTGAAGCGAGGGCGGCGTCCAGCCCCGCGAGGTCCACCAGCCGGACCGCAACGCCCTCGATCACGGCGCGCTGTTCGACCGCGTCGCGGGTCGTCCCGGCCTGCGGCGAGACCACGGCGCGGCTTCTTCCCAGCAGCGCGTTGAACAGCGTTGACTTCCCGGCGTTGGGCGCACCCACCAGCACCACCACGGGCTCGCCCGCGTCTTGGGCCGGACCGGCGCTGGGGCCGAGGAGGTGCGCGAGGGTGTCGCGCAGGGGCGTGAGGCGGCGCGTCAGTTCCGCTGGGGCGATGGCGACGACGTCGTCCTGATCGGTGAAGTCGATGCCCCGCTTCGACGAGCGCCAGGGCCGAGGCGAGGTCGTCGGCGAGTGATCGGTAGGTTTCGCCGGTTCTTCCTTCGAGCAGTTCGCGGGCGGCGTGCAGCTGCTCGGCGCTGGCGGCGGCGATCACCGCGGCGACGCCCTCGGCCTGCTCGGGGGTGAGCTTGCCGTTGAGGTACGCGCGGGCGGTGAACTCGCCGGGCTCGGCGGGACGCACGCCCTCGATGCCCAGCACGCGGTCGAGGAGGGCGCGGCGCAGGGCCGCACCGCCGGGGAAGATGAGTTCGGCGGCGTCTTCCCCGGTGTACGAACGTGGACGGCAGAAACCCCAGACGGAGATCGCGATTGAGAGCGAGGGGTCGGATGAGAGCGGCGTGATCCGCAGCGTTCGCACGCCCGGGGCGAGTTTGGGGTCTTCACCCGGAGCGGCGAGGGACGCAAGGACGCTGGGTGTGCCGGGGCCGGACACGCGGAGAATGCAGCGCGGGCCGGTGCCGGCGCCGGTGGAGATGGCCGCGATGGTGTCGCCCAGGCGCACGCGGTCACGATACGCGGGGGTGGTGTGGGGTGGCTTGCGCGATGAGTCGCGATGTTGGACTGTCCAAAAGCAAGATCCGCGGCTTGTCAGCCGCGGCTTCGGGGGACGGGCGAACTGTCATTTCAGACTTGCTCAGCGCACGGCGGCGAGGCGGGCCCGGAACGAGGCTTCGGGGAAGAGGCGGCCGGGGCTGGAGGTGGCGGCGACGTCGCGGTGCAGCACCACCGCCGAGGCGGGGATGTTGAACTGCTTCTGGAGCTGGGCCACCAGCGTGACGAGCGAGGCGGTCTGGGCGTCGGTGAAGGTGCGGCTCTCGCCGTCGCCGATGAGGCAGATGCCGATGGTGCGGCGGTTGAGGTTCTCGGATTGCGGGCCCTTGGCGTGGGCGCCGGCCTGCTGGGTGAGCCAGCGGGGGCCGGTGGTGACCAGCCCGTCGGCGGAACCCTGGCCGTTGCCGATGACGAAGTGGTACCCGAGGCTCTTGATGCCGGCGGCCTGCTGCTGGCGGGCGAGCGAGTCCGCCGAACCCATCGCCGAGCCGGAGTGGTGGATCACGATGCCGACCCAGCGGTCCTGATCGAACTTGACGTTGGCGGCGATGAGGTTGGCCTTGGTCGCGGGCGTCGAGTCGAGCATCGCCGCGGGCGGGAGGGCGAGGACCTTGCCCGGAGCGAACGGACGGTTCTCGAGCAGCATCATCGAACCGCCGACGACGGTCATGCCCACCAGGAGGCTACCCCACACCACGTGATGGCGGCGGGGACGGACACCCTGGGGCAGTGCGGTGAAGATGGAGCGTGCGGTGGTCATTGCGTCGCGGCCCTGCGGCGTGATGATTGTTGCCCCGGTGCGCTCGCCGGTCGAGCGTGACAAACTCATCGGCGCGGGCCACAAGAAATCATCGCAAAAAGAGATCGTGGTGCAAGAGAAATGCGCGGCGGCGGCGCGAATCGGCCTGAAAAAGCGTGAGAAACGGTGCGGACCATACGAGTGGCCTGCGCGTCGCGCGGGCCTCTTGTGGTTATCGGCAGAGGGCACACCGCCTGTGGGCGTCGGCGCGCGAGTGCTTGTGCATCACTCTTTCTGCGAGAGTCGGCCGCGGAGGTTGGGCGTGCGCCGGCCGTACTCGTCTTCTTTGAACTGCTGCGCGTACTGGCTGCGGGCGCGGTCGTAGCGGTCGTACTGCGAGCGTTCGTCTTTGGGTGAGAGGAGCGGACGCGAGCAGCCCGCGAGCGCCGCGGCACCGACGATCACGGCGAGCGCGAGCGAAGGTCCGAGAGTGTGCGGCGTGGCGGGCGCGGATCGGGGTGGGTGTTGCATCGGGGTGCGACGGGGGGCGCGGACTGGCGAGCGGATGAGGTCGGACCGGCCAAGATACAACAGCCCCGGCGTGGAGGTCACGCCTCGGCTGTATTGGCACTTCTGCACGAATGAGGGGCCGCGTCATGAAGAAGAGAGGAGGAGAACCGTCGAAGGTGGTACGCCGGGGGAGATTGGGGGTTCGGTACGAAATGCGATCCATGCGGCCGAGTTGTGTTTGTACTTTGGTAGGGCCTCGTACACAATCGTGGCTCCGTCAGCGGGCGGCGTCACAGCCTCGTCGATCGGGCCGCGGGAGATGGGGGGCCGCGCTGTGGGATCCTCGCTCGCTTTACACTTGCGGCGTGCGTGGAGATCGCGGGGTCCGCTCCTGACGGTGAGGGTTCATCATGCCGCAACGATTGACTCGTGTCGTTCCGCTCGGTCTGGCGTGGCTGTTCGCCGCATTGGCGTTGGGTCCGGCCTCGAATGGAAAGGATGCTCCGGCGAAGACGCCAGAACCCGCAGCCCCGGCGAAGGACGATGCGGACGAGCCAACGCCGAAAGAGAAGGACAAGGGTCCGCGCGCAGTTCCTGCGTCGGATGTGACGGAGAAGGCGCAGGCTTTCGCGTCGAAGTGCCAGTGCAAGACGTGCGGCGGCGATGGGGTTGTGGAAACGGAGAAAGTCGTCCGTGATCGCAGCGCCACTCCGCCGCGCAACGACGGCGCGATCTTCCGGCCGACCAAGAAAGTCACCGGGAAAGCGGCGTGCAAGACCTGTTCGGGGACCGGCCTCGCGGCGGAACCGCTGATCACCAAGGCCGGTGTGAATCTCCTTCGGTCCTTGGACCGTGTGGATGCCTCCGACCCGAAGGCACCGGAGCGGTTCGAGGCCGCGCTGGAGCACCTTTCAAAGGCCACTAAGAGCACCCGCGGCTGGGCGACGCGGATCAACACCCCTGCGCTGAAGAGGCTCACCGGGATGAACCCCAAGAAGGGCGAGTACATCCTGCTGGTCGGCCGGATCAAGGGCGTGCGCGACGGCGCGGCCGGGCGTGAGCACATCGTGAAGTTCGGGGAGCTTAAGACCGCCGTGCTGCCGAGCGCCAAGATTTACAAGGCCGTGCAGGATCAGGTCGTTCTGGTGGGCGGGACCCTTCGCGAGGTCCGACTCCACGACGATGTCATGGATATCGAGATCGAGGGCGGCTTTGTGGTCGAAGCGGCGGCGCCCGAGAACGAGGAGTTCTAAGGGGTTCCTGAGGATCGCTTCGGCGTCTTCAGCGTGCCGTGAGTGTTCTCGTTCCCTCGAGGGTCTGGCCCGTGACCCCGTCGTTCAGCGCGGCGCGGAGCACGATGGTGCCCGCGGCGGCTTTCGCTTCCGGCGCGATCGGCACCACCACGCTGTAGTGGGTGCCCATAAAGGTTGAGCGGTAGGCCTCACGGAGATCGGCGGGGGTGAGCGTGACGGTGCCAATGGTTGCCGCGCCGCTTTGGAACGCGCCTGCCGTGTCGGGGGAGGCGGCGGCGGGGAGGCGGGTGATGTCGACGGTGAGCGTGCCGGCGACCTGGACGAAGCGGCGTCGGGCGTCGAGGGTTTCGACCAGCACCTCGATGCCGGCTCCGTCGCGGGTCCAGCCGGAGCGGGCGCCGATCTCGAGTGAAGCACAGCGGGGCATGGCGGCGACCACGTCGGCGGCGGGGCCGGTGGCGGCTTCGCGGAGGCGGGTCTGTTCCCAGAGTTTGGCCCGCAGCTCCCCCACTTCGCCTTGCAGGCGCTCGTTCTGGGCGCGCAGGTCCATCACCTGGCGGCGCAGGGTGTCGTTCTCGTTGTCGAAGTTCTTCGCTTTCGCGCGACAACCGGGCAGCGTGCTCAGCCCGAGCAGCCCAACGGCGCACAACAAAGCCCACGGGCGTGGGCCCGTGGGCCTGGGGTTGCGGTCTTGGGTTCGCATCGGGCGAGCCATCGGGGCAGACGGGTCAGTCGGGACAGTCGGGACAGTCGGGACAGTCGGGACAGCAGATCAGTCGGGCCTGTCGGAGGTGTCGCGGGTGATCGCGGGCATCTTGGTGAGCACGCGGTCGATGAGACCGTACTCGACCATCTCCTTGTCGTCGAGCCACTTGTTGCGGTCGCAGTCGTCCTCGATCTGCTTGGGGGTCTTGCCGGTGGCGCGGGCGTAGATGTCGTAGAGGCGGTCGCGGAGGCGGAGCATCTCGCGGGCCTCGATCTCGAGGTCGGTGGCCTGGCCTTCCATGACGCCGCCGATGAGGGGCTGGTGCATGAGGTTGCGGGCGTTGGTGAGGGCGAAGCGCTTGCCCTTGGTGCCGGCGGAGGCGATGACGCTGCCCATGCTGGCGGCCTGCCCGACGATGTAGGTACACACATCGGGGGCGATGAAGTTCATGGTGTCGACGATGGCGAGGCCGGCGGTGACGCTGCCGCCGGGGGAGTTGACGTAGATATGGATGTCGGCCTTGCTGTTCTCGTTGGCGAGGAACAGGAGCTGGGCGACGACGAGGTTGGCCATGTCGTCGTCCACGCCGCCGGAGAGGAAGATGATGCGGTCTTTGAGGAGGCGCGAGTAGATGTCGTACGCGCGCTCG
>CAYZFW010000165.1:0-6401 GCA_964477615.1 uncultured Phycisphaeraceae bacterium
GGGCGCATGTGTGGGGGTGGGAGGGCCCCCGGGGGGACGAGTATGGATGGAGCCTGCGGCTTGGGTTCCTGACACACCTGCGCGAGCCGATGCGGTTTGATGGCATCAACGCCATACGGGGACAGTTGTCGCGGGACGTCGAACGTGCGGCGGGGGTGTGCGGGGATTACCTGCGGCAGGACACGCGTATCCTTGCGGCTCCGCCCGGAACGCCTCAAACCGCATGACCGCGAGCACCCACTTGACCAACCCTCCCGTCACCCGGCCCCCCGCACCAACCATGACTACGAAGCCCGCGAGCCACGGCGAGGTTTGGGGGTCGACGCGGACCATCGATGAGATCGCCGCGCACTTGCGGGGACTGAAGCGGGTGGCGGTGTTCACGCACGCGCGGCCTGATGGCGACGCGGTGGGGTCGACGCTCGCGGCGGCGCGGGCGCTGCGCCGGATCGGGGTCGAGGCGTGGCCGGTGTACCTGGGGCTGTGGAGCCGGCGGTTTGACGCGGTGGTGGGCGAGACGAAGGTGATCCACGAGCATCACCACGTGTTCAAGGAAGCGCCGCTGTCGGAGATCGAGCACGCGCTCATTCTGGATACCGGGTCGTGGAATCAGCTGGCCGATGCGAAGGTGTGGCTCGAGCCGCGGTGCAGGAACGCCGTGGTGATCGATCACCATGCGCACGGCGATGCGTCGGTGGCCCCGGCCCGGTACGTCGAGACCTCTGCGGCGGCGGCGTGCGAGATCGTCGCGGGGCTGTGCGTGAAACTCTTGGGTGTTTCGTCGGCGGCGCGGCTGCCGCAGGACATCGCCGAGCCGCTGCTCTTGGGGCTGGCGACCGACACGGGGTGGTTCCGTCACAGCAGCACCAGCGCGCACGTGCTTCGGCTGGCGGGTGATCTGATCGAAGCGGGGGCGCGGCACAACTGGTTGTACCAGGCGGTGGAGCAGGGCGACGAGCCGACGCGGCTGCGCCTGATCGGGCGGGCGCTCGACAGTCTGGAGATGATCGGCGGCGGGCGGGCCGCGATGGTGACGATCCGCAAGCGCGACATCGAGGAGACGGGCGGGTCGATGGACGACGCTGGGGGACTGACCGACCTGCCGATGTGCGTGGGGAGCGTGCGGGTGGCGGTGTCGGTGGTGGAGGTGGAGCCGGCGCTGACCAAGGTGAGTTTCCGCAGCAAGGCGGGGACGGCGCCGCTGCTTCCGGGCGATCCGCCGCTCCTGGACGTGGACGTGAACGCGCTGGCGCAGACTTTGGGCGGCGGCGGTCACCGTCACGCGGCGGGGGTGAAGATGCACATGCCCCTCGCTGAGGCGAAGGCGAAGGTGCGTGAGGCGGTGGCGAGGGCGGTGTCGTGAGGCGCGGGGGCGGCGAAGGTGCGGCGCGATCGGGTGGGGGCCGAAGCGGTGACGGGGGCGGCGGTGGGGATCGCGCGGCGCGGGACCGCATCCGCGAACTGACCAAGAAGCCGCCAGCGCGGCGGAACCCGCGGCCCGAGGGGTTCGACAAGCCGGCGCTGCGTGTGTTCACGACCACGCTGTGGGAGTACCCGAGCCAGCACTATGGGAAGGATGTGCAGGGCGACCCGAACTATGTCGGTGCCACGCCGAGCTGGGTGATCTGGCAACTGCTGCAGCGGTACACAAAAGAGAAAGACCTCGTCATCGATCCGATGTGCGGCAGCGGGACGACGCTGGATGTCGCGCGCGATCTGGGGCGGCGCGGGCTGGGGTATGACCTCGCGCCGTCGCGGCCGGACATCTTCCGGGCTGATGCGCGGAAGATCCCGCTGGAAGCGGGGAAGGCGGACTTTGTGTTCGTCGATCCGCCGTATTCGACGCACGTGGACTATTCGGACGATCCGCGCTGCATCGGGAAGCTGCCTGCGGGCGGCGCGGATGGTGGGCGGGCGTACTACGAGGCGATGGATGCGGTGATCGGGGAGATTCACCGCGTGTTGCGCCCGGGCGGTCACATGGGGCTGTATGTCAGCGATTCGTTCGAGAAGGCCAGGGCCAAGGGCGGGAGCACCGGGTTCATGCCCATCGGGTTCGAGCTGTTCGCGATGATGCGGGCGCGGATGGAGCCGGTGGACGTCATCTGCGTGGTGCGCCAGAACGCGAAACTGGCCCAGGGCAACTGGCACAAGGCGGCGGAAGAGGGGAACTTCTTCCTGCGCGGGTTCAACTATCTGTTTGTTTTCCGGAAGGCATCGAGGCAGTAGGCATCGAGGCATCGAGCCGGAAGCATCAGCGCTCCTTCCGCACTTCGGGCATGAGGCGGGCGCGGACGAAGCGGTTGAGGTCGGTGGCCTCGGCGGGGGACTGGGACTGGTTCCAGAAGATGACGCCGTCGGCGCCGGCTTCGGCGGGGATTTTCAGCATGGTTTCGAGGTCGAGGTCGTTGACGAACTGGCCGAAGATCGGCGTGCCGATGCCGTCGTAGCGGACCCACAGCAGGGCGATGACGGGCTTGCCGGGGGCGAAGCGTTTGCACAGGGCGAGGCGGCCTCGCATGTCGGACTTGGTGACGCTGATCTCGCGCTCGTGCGGGCCGATCTTGCTCGCGCTGGCGGGCAGGCCCTGCCTGTAGGCGTAGAGGCAGGGATACAGCGCATCGCTCGCGTCCCACAGCCACTGCGTGGTTGTTTGATGGACGGCGTAAGAGGGCCAGGGGAGCGCGTAGTAGCCCCATTTGGCGCGGGGACGCTGGCGCTTGGCTTCCTTGATGGTTTCGAGCATGAACTTCTTCGCGGCCGACTCGTACGTCGCCTTCGCGAGGCGCTCGACGTCGTGCTCGGGGCGGCCGGGAGACTTGCTTCGGACGAGTTCGAGCGACGCCTCGCGGTACTCGGGTTTGGTGAGTTCCCACACGGGGTCCCACGATTCGTAGTCGAGCACGGCCCAGCCGCTGAAGTTCGGGTCGGGGATGTCGCGCTGGATGTCGCGGGCGAGTTCGGCGAGGTGGGCGGGGATGTTGGCGTTCTGGGGCAGCCCGCCGTGGTCGGGCTTGCCTTCATAGAGGCGCGGGTAGAGGCCGGCGTCGTGCTCGTAGAGGAAGGCGACGTCTGATCTGAAGGGCGGGCCGGGGAAGGGGACGTCGGTCTTGTGTTTGCCGGTGACGTGCCACCACATTGGGATGCGGGAGGAAGCGGCCGGCGACTGGGCGGGTGCGGGCGCGGGGCTGGTTGGTGTTGAAGTCTGGTCGTCGCCGACGCTGCCCCCCTGAGCGGCGATCACTGGTCCATCGCCCGGCTGGTTCGCGGCGACGGAGCAGGAAGCGAGCAGGGTGAGTGTGAGCAGCGCGGCGCGGAGCATGGTCTATCGTACGTCCCGCATGGCGGATCGTTCGCCCCAACCCGCGAAGGCATTGACCGTAGTTGGGCGCGCGCCAAGGTCGCGGCGCCGATGGTGGGTGGGCGCGGTGTTCGCCGTGCCGGCGTGGGCGCTGGTGGGGCTCTTGGTGTGGCCGGGTCGGCCGTGGCGTGTGGACTTGCTGTCGCACTTTGTGCCGCACTTTGGGCTGGCGATGGTGGTGCTTGGGGTGCTGCTGGCGCTGGCGCGGCGGTCGAAGGCGGCGTGGACGCTGGGGCTCTTGGTGGGGCTGGCGGGGTGCGCGCTGATCGGATGGCACGTGGGCGCGTGCGAGCCGCCTCGGGGCGGGGGGCAAGGGGGAGCGGGTGGGCGAACGCTGAAGGTGATCCAGTACAACGCGCACTCGGAGCGGAGCGCCAATGACGCGGTGTTTCACGCGTGGCTGAAGGAGCAGGACGCGGACCTGGTGTGTTTGATCGAGACGCCGTGGAGTTTCGCGCGGGTTCATCCGTGGGTTCGGGAGATGTACCCGTACCGCGTGGAGCCGAATCTCGGTCTCGAATGGCCCAACCTTCTCTTGAGCAAGTACCCGCTGGAGCTGCTGGAGATGGAAGCGGACAACCCTGAGCACACGTTCAGCTTCGTGGCTCGGCGGAGCGTGACGGTGATCCTGCCGGGCGCGGAGGGCCTCGGTGAAGAGCGTTTCGCGTGGGCGGCGATGCACCCGGTGTCGCCGCGACGTGAGTCGTCGTGGCGGAAGTCGCTGCGCGAGGCGGAGCGGGACGCGGGGATTCTGCGCCGGTTCATGGACGCGAACCCCGGGGTGGCGGTGTTGGTGACGGGGGATTTCAACTCGGCGCCCACGGGGCGGCTGCACCGGATGTTCCGGTCGATCTCGGGTTTGACGGGCTGGAGCCCGGTGGTGGGGGGTGGGACGTGGCCGTCGAACCTGCCGCCGTGGGTCTCGGTACCGATTGACCGGGTTTGGACTTCGGGGATGCTGAGGGTGAGCGGGATGGAGATTGGGCCGAGGCTGGCGTCGGATCACCGTCCGTTGGTGGCGTGGGTGGAGGTTCCCGGGAGGGTTTTCGCTGCGGGGACGGGGGTCGGCGTCCCGGAATCGGGAAACTCCGAACCGATGCCGACGGACGCCCGATAGAGGAATAGACTCCGGTCGGAGTCGGCGGCGATCAGGGTCCGGATAACACCCGCGAGGCGGACGGCGGCAACATGGGCAACTTCGAGATCTGGCAGTTGTTGTTGCTCGGCGTGGGCGGGCTTGGCGCGCTCGGGCTGGCGGCTGTCAATTTCCGGTTCTCGATCCTGCTGATCGGGGTGATGCTGTTCTTCACCGCGATCTCGCGTCAGACGACGTGGAACCTGCTGCTGGTGCGGACGGTCATCACGGAACTGCAGGCGCAGCGCTCGACGATGTACCTAGGGGCGGGGGCGCTCCTGCTGCTGGCGGGCGTGATGCACGTGCAGCAGCTCAAGGTGCGGTCGATCTCTGGGTTCGCGGTGCTTCTGGCGTTTTCGGGCATCTACGCGGGCCTGATCCGCATGCTGGCGGCGGACGTCGGGGAGGGTCTGCAATCGATCGCGTTCGCGATGGCAACGCTGGCACCGCTGATGCTGGTGCCGCCTTCGCTGATTCGGGACTGGTGGGACATGTACGTGCTTCCGCGGGTTGTCGCGGTGGTGGGTCTGGGGTGGTGCGGCTTGTGCCTGGTTCAGTTCGTGGTGAACCGGCGTGCGCTCACGACGGGGTACCTGACGCAGCGGTTCGTGGGTATGACGGGCAACCCGCAGCACGCGTCGGCGTTTCTGGCGTTTGTGATCACGTGCTGCGTGTTCCTGGTGTTGAACGATCCCAAGAAGCGGTACCGGCTGGTGTGGATGGGCACGGCGGCGCTCGCGGGGGTTTTCCTGCTGTGGACGGCGTCGCGCACCGGCGTGGCGATGACGGCCATCGGCGTGCTGGCGTGCTTCTACGGCCGGGCAGGCGCGGGCGCGATCCTGTTGCCGATTGTCGGCGGGATCGGCTACATCGCGTACTCGTTCCTTGCCGGGCAGAATGTGGACTTTGACGTCGAGCGTCTGGCTGGCGGCGGTCAGACGCGGGCACACGTGTGGCGCGAGCTTTGGGGCGATTTCATGTCGAACCCGCTCTTCGGTGCCGGTGGCACGGGTGTCAAGGAGGCGTTCCGAGCGGAGAAGAGCGAGAACAGCCTGCTGTATGGTCTGGCCACGTACGGCGCGGGCATGGGTTTGGTCATCATCGCGATGTTCTTCGCCAGCCTGCTGCAGCTGTGGCGGCTGGCCGGGCTGCGGCGCGTGGCGCAGCCGTACCAGAGGCGCGTGATCGAGTTTGCCGTGGGGACGCAGGCGATGTTCTGGGCGGGCTCGGTGTTCGAGGGCTACATCGTGGGGCGTGTGAGTGCGCCGATTGTGTACATGCTGCTGTTCTCGGCGATGGCCCAGCGGGCGATCGAAATGGTCACGGAGGAACAAGAGCAGATCCGACTAGCGGAGAGTGAAGGGATCACAGGTGAGGCTGACGCATACGCCGATGGCGAGGCCGGTTCCGACCAGAATCCGTACGGCGAGTTTGGTGGCGATGGTTCAGGGTCGGCTCGGCCCGTGGCGAACTGATCCGGGAAGCGGCTGAATCAAACCGGTTCACGACCGCTTTCGTATAGCCTTCTCCGGGCCGATATCTGAGGTGTTCGCGGGCGCGTGCCCCTCGAGCGCCGGGAGTGGAGGAGCCTCGCCCCGTCATGTGTGGCATCGCCGGCATTATTGGACCTGATCGCGCGCTGGCGGCGTCCGCATTGGCGCGGATGGTGCGTTGCCAGTCGCACCGCGGGCCGGACGATGAGGGGCTTGAGGTCATTGATCTGGGCGGCATGACCGTTGGACTGGGTCAGCGCCGGCTTTCGATCATCGATCTCTCGCCCGCCGGGCACCAGCCCATGCTGAACCCCTCGTGCGGCGACGCGATGGTGTTCAACGGGGAGATCTACAACTACCAGGATCTGCGCAAGCCCTTTGATGCGAAGGGACAGACCTTCCGCGGGCACTC
>CAYZFW010000166.1:0-6365 GCA_964477615.1 uncultured Phycisphaeraceae bacterium
GGTGGTTCGCTCGGTAACCCGATCACCTGGACCGGCGGCGCCGCGTTCAACCCGGGCACTGGCTCGAACTTCCCCGCCAGCCCCAATGGCATCTTCGGCAACGCCGCCGTTGAGTTCGACTCCTACGTCGCGATCGACCCCATCGGTCCTTCGACCGCGTCGTCCTCTTCGAGCTCGCCCGACGGCTACCAGGCCCTCGGCCCCTCGAACATCATCAGCCCCACCTCGCCCACCACGATCTTCCAGAATGACCGTCTCACCGGCATCTGGTTCAACGCCGGTGCGGGTGGCGGCTTCGTGAACAGCGGCCCCGGCGACCGCATCTTCATCGCCCAGATCACCCTCCGCGCCGCCTCGGCCGGCACCCTGACCACCGCGGGCGTGCTCGTCAACATCAAGGACGCTGGCACCGCGAACTCGGACGGCGAGCTCGGCTCCCTCCAGTTCGGTCTGGCCAATGCCTCCAACAACAGCGGCAAGTGGGGCCAGTCCTACTACCTCGAAGCCGTGGCCCGCGCCAATGGCTCGGCCGTGACCGCTGCCTTCCAGGGCGGCACCTCCTACGCCGTCTACGTCGTTGCGGTTCCCGCCCCCGGCGCGGCTGGCCTCGCTGGCCTGGCCGGTCTGGTGGCCCTCCGCCGCCGCCGCTAATCGGTTCGATCCTTCACGGATCGCATTGATTGGCCGCACAACTCCGTCCGGACTCCATCGGACGAGAGACTGAGTACTTCGAAACCAGCCGGCGGGCCCGCATGGGTCCGCCGGTTTTCATTTGGAGTTGCGTCACGTGCAGTCTCAATGCTGGGCGTTGTCGTCGGCGAGTGGTCGTTGCTGGCATGTCCGAAAAAAGCGAGAACCTCGGATGTGCAGCCTCTTGCGGGCGCGCGTTGCTTGTGTTCTGATCTGGAGCAGGAGGGCCGGTGGACCGGGTCGGTGAATCATGGAAAGCGGGGGACGCGAGGACTTCACATGCGAGCGGAGAAGAACGGTGGGTTGCACACCGGGGATCGTCGCGCGGCGCGTTTGCTTCGTGCGGCGCGGGTGATCGGGTGTGCCGCGGCGTGCGGCGTGGCTGCGGGCGTCGCGCACGGTGCGGCGTTCCAGGTGAACACCATCGACGCGGGCGGGGTGCAGGGTGGGTCGCTGGGCAATCCGATCACATGGACCGGTGGCGCAGCGTTCAATCCCGGTGCCGGGAGCAACTTCCCGCCCTCGCCCAACGCGATCTTTGCCAGTCCCGCCGTCGGTTTTGACTCGTACGTCGCGATCGATCCCAATGGGCCTTCGACGGCGTCGAGTACGTCGTCCTCTACAGACGGGTACCAAAGTCTCGGGCCGTCCAACATCATCGGGCCCACGTCCCCCACGACGATCTTCCAGACCGACCGTCTCACCGGCATCTGGTTCAATGCCGGGGCCAACGGCGGGTTTGTGACCAGCGGGGTCGGCCCGACAGGGATGGACCGCATGTTCATCGCGCAGATTTCATTGCGTCCAACCAGCAGCGATCCGACGACGCAGGGCGTGCTGGTGAACATCCGGGACGCGGGCACGCAGAACAGCGACGGCGAACTCGGGGCGCTCCGCTTCGGCGCGGCGAACGCGACGAACAACAACGGCAAATGGGGGCAGTCGTACTACCTGGATTTCGTCCGCCGATTCAATCCGTCCATCTTCCCCGTGACTCCGCCCCCGCCCGCCGCGTATGAGATCTACATCGTCGCGGTCCCGGGTGCGGGGACGGCGACGACGCTGGCGCTCGTGGGTGTGGCGGCGTTGCGGCGGCGTCGCTCGGGCTGAGTGTGCGCCCGCCGCATCGACGTGCATGCACCGTGGGGTCGCGAGTCTGAGCATCGTCGGGACTGTGGAGATGACCAACATGAGCTTCTGCATGAATCGCGCGTCTGCCGTTTCGCTGCTTCTCGCGGCGTGCGGTGTCGTACCCATCGAGAACGTGTGTGCAGCGCAGGCCAGCGCGCCCTTCGGGGTCAACCTCATCGACTGTGGCGGGATTCCCGGCGGCTCGCTGGGGAGCCCGATCACGTGGTCGCCCGCGAATCTGGCGTTCAACCCGGGGACGGGGAGCAACTTCCCGCCATCACCAGAGGCGATCTACGGCAATCCGGCGCTGGGCGTCGATTCATATGTTGCGATCGATCCCGTCGGGCCATCCATCGAGACCAGCGACATCAACCCGGCCGAGGGCTACCAGAGCCTGGGCCCGACCAATCTGCTGAACCCCGCCGCCACGCCCACGACGCCTTTCGGCCCCGGGAGCCTCAGCGGCATCTGGTTCAGCGCCGGTGCCAATGGCGGGTTCGTGAGCAGCACCAACCTCATTTTCCAGCGCCACTATCTGATGATCGCGCAGGTCACGCTCCGCCCCGGCACCAGCGAACCGACGACAGCGGGCCTGCTCGTGAACATCAAGGACGGCGGAACGCTGAACCCCGACGGAGAGCTCGGGGCCATCCGCTTCGGCGAAGCCAACGCCTCGGACAATGCCGGCAAATGGGGCCAGGCGTATTACCTGCAGGCGGTCGCTCGCGACGCCTTCGGGGCCACCGGCGCATTCGTGGGTGGGACGACGTACACCATCTATGTCGTCGCCGTGCCCGCGCCGGAGGCTGCGTCGCTACTCGCGCTGCTTGGCGCCGTTTCGCTGCGGTGCCGGCGGGCGTGACGGAGCCGGAGCATCGTCGCCGTTGCTCCGGGTGCCCGCCGAGCCTCTGCGAGACGCCTCGTTGGACGCTGACGCGTGTTGTCGCAACAATGCCCGCGGGTGCGCTTTGACGCGCTGTTCCCCGGCAAGGCAAGGAGTGACGAACGATGACAAGCAAGGCGAGGCTCGCGGGCGTGTTGGTGTGTGTCTGCGGCCTCGCCGCGTCGGTGTTCGGCGGCGAGCAGG
Source organism: uncultured Phycisphaeraceae bacterium (assembly GCA_964477615.1). GTDB lineage: Bacteria > Planctomycetota > Phycisphaerae > Phycisphaerales > UBA1924 > JAFLCM01. Next base: position 2,909 of record CAYZFW010000166.1, read on the forward strand.
GCGAGGCGCAAGCGCCGGCGCAGAACGCTCCGGTGGACGCCGCCAAGCCGTCCGTGCTCGGGGCATCGGGTGTGCAGACCTGGCAGGGCGTGGTGGACGCCGGGCCGGCCAAGCTCGGGTTTATTGCGCGGCTCACGCCGGGGGTCGAAGGGAAACCCGCGACCGGTACGCTTGATATCCCCGAGCAGGGTGTCAGGGACTCGGTGCTGAAGGACATCGTGATCGGTGAAAAGGAGCTCAAGTTCACCTTTACCTACCCCGGCACACCCGACGCCGTGATCGAACTGAAGCTCGACGACGCCGACCCGATGAAGGCCAGCGGCACGCTGTCGCAGGCGGGGGCTTCGTTCCCGACGACTGCGAACCGGTTGAAGGAAGGCGAAGAGCCGAAGGGGCCGGAGCGGCCGCAGCATCCCAAGCCGCCGTTCCCTTATGAGGTGGGTTCGGTGAAATTCCCGGGTGGTGCGGAAGGTGTGTCGCTGGCGGGGACGATCACGTTTCCCAAGGGCGCGGGGCCGTTCCCGGGCGTGGTGCTGGTGTCGGGCTCGGGGCCGCAGGACCGTGACGAGACGCTGCTGGGTCACAAGCCGTTCCTGGTGCTCGCCGATGCTCTGACGCGCGCGGGCATCGCGGTGCTGCGCTACGACGACCGCGGCGTGGGCAAGTCCACCGGCGATTTCGCCTCGGGCACGTCGGACGACTTTGCGCTCGACGCCGAGAAGGCCGTCGCGGCCCTGGCGGTGCAGCCGAACATTGATCCCAAGCGCGTGGGCATCATCGGGCACAGCGAGGGCGGGCTGATTGCGCCGATGGTGGCGTCGCGGAACGAGGGTGTGTCGTTCATCGTGCTGCTCGCGGGGCCGGGCACCGACGGCAAAGAGACGATGCGCGATCAGCTCCGCGCGATCCAGATCGCCAACGGCGTGCCGGGCGACAACGCCGACGAGCAGGTGAAGATTCAGCAGAAACTGCTTCAGGGCGTGATCGACGGCCTGCCCCGCGAGGAACTCGACGCCGAGATGCGACGCCTGATGGTGGTGCAGAGCGGCGAACTGAACCCCACGGACGAGATGATGAAGTCGATCCCGCAGCAGGTGGTGGACGGGGCGATGCAGGGGGTGGTCACGCCGTGGATGAAGCGGTTCCTCGTCACCGATCCGCGGCCTTTCCTGCGGAAGGTGAAGGTGCCGGTGCTGGCGCTCAACGGCGAGATGGACACGCAGGTGATCGCCTCGGCGAATCTGCCCGAGATCAGAAAAGCGCTCGACGAGGCGGGGAACAAGGATATCACGCTGCTGGGGATCAAGAGCGTGAACCACCTGTTCCAGACGTGCCAGACCGGCTCGCCCGCCGAGTATCAGCACATCACCGAGACATTCGCCCCCGCGGCGCTGCAGAAGATCACCACGTGGGTGCGGCAGCGGACCGGGCTCGACCCGATGCCCGAGCCGGCGAAGCTGCCGGAGGGGAAGCCGAAGGGGGACTGACGGAGAGCAGCAGAGCAGCAGCAGCAAATCTGCAAAGCGGAAAAGCAGCAAAGCGGAACATCGGATTGTGTGACCGGCGCGTGGGGACCGTCGAGATGCACTTCCGAATTTGCTGCTTTTCCGCTTCTCCGCTTTCGCGCCTTTCCGCTTTTCTGCTTTCGCTCGGCTACGGCGTCTTGATCTCGACACCTCGGTCTTCCGCCGCGCGTCCGGAGAGCATCTTCATCTGGGTCTTCATCATGGTGCGGGTCATTCGCATCTCGTCTTCGGTGATGCCCAGGGCGTTGAGGTCGGTGCGGATGGCGGTGATCCACTTACCGCTCTTGTGCCGGTAGCCGAGCTGGTCCTCGAGCCGCTGGGCGAGATCGGGCAGGTGCCCCGCGCCGTAGACCACGGCGATGCGCTTCAGCTCCGGGCGATCCTTGATGAGCTTCTTCAGTTCGTCGATGACCACCTGGTTGCGCTTATCGATGATGACGTCCATCATCTGCTTCATGTCGCCCATGCCGGGCACTTTGGCGGCCGGTCCCCCGGCGCCTTCGAGCGCGTCCATGTCAAGGTTCGCGAGCAGTTCGACCATCATCACCTTCATGCGCGGGGCCATGCCGGGGACGGATTCGATGAGCGTGAGGGCCATCGACGCGACCTTCGCGGGCAGCGACGAGCCGTCGAGAAGGGCGAAGAGCAGGTTGTCGTGCGAGCCTTCTCCCTCGGCGTCGCCCTCGACCGGCCGTCCCATCCCGAGCGCCTCCTGCACGTCGTCGATGGACATGTCGGCGTTCTTCCACTTGGGGCCGGCGTGGGCCATCTCGTCGAGTTGGAACGTGAGGCCGAGCGTCTCGGCGAGGCGCTTCTGGAGGCCGGGGTCGTCGCCGAGTTCGGAGCGCTTGAGCGGCCTGAGATCGGTGGTGAAGAGGTCTTTGTCGGGACCGTCGCCGCCGAGGGCGTTGTCTTTTCCGAGTGATCCGAGCGAATAGGCCTTGCCGTCGGTGGCGCGCGAGTAGACGAAGGGGCGGCGCCAACCGTCTTCGAGCACTGAGGAGAGGATCATCTGCTCGTGGTTGCGGCCGTCCTGTGTCATGCGGGCACGGAGCGACGCGAGATCGACGGGCATGCTCTCGGCGGATTTCGGCGCGGCCTTGCGCCAGCGCTCGACGGCGATCCACGCGAGCCGGAGGCGCTCGCGGGTGCGTTCGGCGCGTGCGAGTTCGCCCGCCTCGCCGTCGGGGAGTGGGTCGTCGCTCAGGCCTCCGGGCTTGACGCCCTCGAAGAGGATGATGTCGTGGTCCTGTTCGAGGGTGCGTTCGAGCTGCTTGTAGAAAGCGCGGTCGGCGATGTGCACGGCACCGTGGAGGGTGATCGTTGGACCCTCGCCGGCCTTGGGGACAAACTCGCGGATGGCGAGTTGGAGGCGCAGCACGCGGTTGTCGTCCTGGCGCGAGCGGATCCAGACGAGGTCTTTCGCCGAGGTGGGCGCGGTGGCGGTGGTCGCTTGCGCCTGCGGTGGGGCCGCGCTCGCTGGCTTGCTCGGCTGCGGGACCGTGCCAGGGCCGGTGAGCGACAGCAGTGCCATCAGTGATGCAGAGGACAGAAGCGTCGCGCGTGGTGTGGGCATGGTGGTGGTACCGATGGGGCGTAGAACGGTCGCGGAGGTGTCGCTGGACTGTAGGGTCGGGAAATGAAAAGCCCCGGCGCGGGGTGCCGGGGCTTGGGGATGGAGTCGAGATTGGGCGGCGATCGCGGGCGGAATCCGGAGATTACGCCTTGCCGCCGATGCGCATGCCGTAGAAGGAGCGCCAGACGAAGAAGGCCGAGACGAGGAAGAACGCGATGGTGAGGCCGAGGGTCAGGTTCGAGTGCGTGGCCCGGTCGGCGCCCTTCATGCTCACGGCGAGTTCCACCGCCAGCAGACCGAACAGCGTGGTGACCTTGATGACGGGGTTCATGGCCACCGACGACGTGTCCTTGAA
>CAYZFW010000167.1:0-6359 GCA_964477615.1 uncultured Phycisphaeraceae bacterium
TGGTGGGCTCCTTCGTGACCGGCGAACTCATCGGCGTGCGGATGGCGTGGAACGCCCGAAAGAACTGGGCGTGGCCGTCGATGAGGTAGAGGGTTTTCATGAAGTGGCCGAGTGTCGAAGCGGTCGAGTGGTCAAGTGTCGCAGCCGCGAAGTCGGTTCGACACACAAATGTTGATCCTCAGTCACTGCTGCTTTACTGCTTGGCTGCTGTGCTGTTTTCACCTCCGAGAGCGGCCATCGCCTTTACATATGCCTCACTCGGCACCACCTTCCGCCGACCCATTACCGTCCGCGCCACATCCAGAAACTTGCTGAAGCGGTACGGCTGGGTGCGCTCATCAGTGAGCCAGGAGAACGCCGGGACGCACGTCGGCGGGGCCGCTGTGGTCGCCACCATGCACCCCGTGCCGAACACGCTGCCGGTCATGATGCGTGTGCAGATGGCGAACTTGGCGTGGTCGCCGACGATGCAGCCGAGGTACTGGATGCCGGTGCGTTCGCGGCCTGCACCGGGGGCCAGCGCTGTCGCGATCACCTCGGCATAGGTATTCAGCAGGTTCGAGTTCGTCGTGCCAGCGCCGAAATTAGCCCACTCGCCGACCCACGAATCGCCCAGGTGCCCGTCGTGTCCCTTGTTGGCGTAGCCCTGGAAGATGGTGCCGCCGATTTCGCCGGTGACCTTGCACACGGGGCCGATGGCGGTGTGGGCCTTGATGAGCGCCCGCTCGAGGATCGTCGAGCCTTTCCCGATGTACGCCGGGCCGACGATGATCGTGCCGGGGCGGATCACGGCGTGCTCATCGATCACGATCGGCCCGCCCTCGGCGTCCAGAATCACGCCCGGCAACACCTTCGCGGTTGGGTGGATGTGAATCGGCGCGGGGTTGATCCGTATGTCAGAACTGTGGCCCGCCTTCGGGTCCGGGTTATATCCCGTGTCGACCGACGGGATCTTCCCGGCGAGCACGCGTAAATCAGCATCAAGGCACGTATCGCGGTGGCGGATCACGTCCCACGGGCGGTGCAGCACGCGCGCGTCGGCCGAGGGCGAGGCTCGCACATGCTTTGGCAGCATGAGCGATGCGAAGAACTCGCGGGCCGCCGCACCTGACAGTCTCGCGGCGACGATGGTCTCGGGAGACCCCGGCGTCGGCCCCGGCTGGACGAGCGCGGTGTCGGCCGTCAGCGTCGCGATGGCTTCGCACGCCAGAACGCAGCGGGAGTTTACAAAGAGAGTCTCGCCGGGACCGATGGAACCCACCTCAATCACCTTTGCTCCGGCCACCTCGCCTGTGAGATCGCCAAGGCGATCGCACGCACGCACGCACGCAAGGGACGCCCCGATGGAAGACGCCGAGGACGCCCACCGCTCCAGCGTGGTCATCGCGCCGGTGCGCACGGCGAACGCCGGGCGCAGGTCGTTCAGCGGCGACAGCCACGGGGAATCATCATCGAACAGGATCAGCGGCGTTGGCATCGCGGAGAGTGTACCTGTTGGAGTCGGAGGGGCCGTGCGGCTAGGCTGCTGCCATGCTCGACCGTGCCCGCTTCGGGCTGCCCATTCTGCGTGAAAGCGACGCCGACGCCGTGGTGGTGAAACCGGCGGGGATGGCGTCGGAACTGACGCGCGACCCGCGGAACGAGTCGCTGCTGTCACGTCTGCGGCTGAGTGTGCCCGCAGGAGTGGCCCCGCGCCTGGTCCACCGCCTCGACCGCGTGACCCGCGGCGTGATGGTGGTCGCCTTCACGAAAGAGGCCGCGGCGTTTCACGGCGAACAGATCAAGGCCGGCACGTGGGATAAGTACTACCTCGCGCGCATCCCCACCCCAAAGCCGGGCACCGCCGCCGCGCAGCGACTCGTAGGCAAGCACAAGGCGTACATCAATGAAGACGACGACCGCGCTCGGCTGGTGCGTTCCGGCGGGAAGCCGTCGTTCCTTGAGGTGCTGGCGTGCGACGGTGCGCCGGGCCACAGCGGGCAATCACACGTGCTCATCCGGCTGCTCACCGGGCGTCTGCACCAGATCCGCGTCATGCTGGCCGGGCTGGGGCTGCCGCTGACCGGCGACACCCTCTACGGCGGCGCAGGGCTCGCCCGCGAGTTCTACCTCGAGCACGCGGCGCTGTGGCACCGCGATGCCTTAACGGGGGAGCGAGTGCTGGCATTTGTCGCGGATGATCCGGAGCGGGAGTGTCTTTCTCGACCTATGGCCGCCGCACTGAGGGCTGTAGCGGCGGCACTTCCCCAAGAGCCTGCACGATCCGACTGAGCCTACCTATTTGCATCTGGTTGTGCTGCCAGCGGCGGTGTCAGGCCGCTTCCCCTCCTTGTGGTGAGAGTTGAATGGTACGCTGCGGAATCTTCGGACTGACACTCCGCCGGTCGCGTCCGCAGCAACAGGAAGAGCCACAAATGCCGAGCGATTCTGCAAAGCCAAGCCGAGTTGGTGCCCGAACTGTGGCTTCGGTGCCCAAGAGCGTGCTTGCCCGGCTCAATGCCGGGGAACTTGAGACGGCGTCTTTGGCGGAGATGCTGGCGATGGACCTGGGGGCGCTGCTGCGGGCGGTCGAGCCCGCGGCATCGCGCGAGGAGATTACGGCGGCGCGAGACGGCGGGATCATCAAGCGGCTGCGGTCCTGCGGCGTAGCGCTGCACCGAGTGCATGGGGCGGCGGCCGTCAAGACCTTTGCCGCGCACCCGTCGGACATGGTGCGGTCGATGGCGTGCTTTGCGCTCACCGCCAACGGTTCGATGACGCTGCCGAAGCGCTTGGACGCGGTCCGCCCGCTCGCCGACGACCCGCACTCGGGGGTGCGTGAATGGGCGTGGATCGGTGTGCGCGAGGCCGTGGCGTCGGACGTGGCGGGTGCGATCCGGCTGCTGAAGAAATGGACACGCGAGGATTCGGCAAACCTGCGCCGCTTCGCCAGCGAGGTGACGCGCCCTCGGGGAGTCTGGTGCGCCCACATTGAGGAACTCAAACGCGACCCATCGCCCGGACTCGTGCTGCTGGAGCCGCTGAACGCCGACCCCACGAAGTACGTGCAGGACTCGGTGGCCAACTGGCTGAACGACGCCGGGAAGACGCGGCCCGAGTGGGTGCGTGCGGTGTGCAAGTCGTGGTCGGGGGCGAAGCCGGTCGGGAAGGCGACGGCCCGCATCATCAAGCGTGCGACACGCAACCTCTGAAGTCCGTTGCGCCTGCACGGCACGCGGCGTAGACGCGCTCCAGATCGGCGACCATCTTCTCAGCGGAGAAGCGCACGGCGCACTCGGCCCGCCCGCGCTGGGCGAGTTCACGGCGGCGCGGCTCGTCCTCCAGCATCCACAGCACGGCCTCGCGAAGGGCTGCCGGGTCGCCGGTGGGGACGAGACGGCCGGTCTGTTTATCGCGCACGACCTCGCTCGTGCCGTCGGTGTCGGTGGCGACCACCGCCGTGCCGGCGAGAAGAGCCTGCGGGACCGTGCGCGGCAGACCCTCGCGGTAACTGGGGTGGGCCAGCACGTCGATGGCGCGCATGATCGCGGGGATGCGCTGCGGCGGGAGCAGCCCGGCGAACAGCACCTGACGAGAGATGCCGAGTCGAGCGACGCGCTCCTCAAGGTGTGTGCGGAGGTAGCCGTCGCCCACCCACAGCAGTTTGAGCGCCGGGTGGCGCGCGAGATCGGTGGCGAGGGCGTCGAGGAGGTCGTCGTGGCCTTTGAGTTCAGCGAGCCGCGAGACCGTGCCGACGACGAGGTCGCCGGGGTCGAGCCCGAGCGCGGCGCGGACTTCCTCGCGGGTCTCGCCGTGGCCGGGCTGGGGTGATTCGAGGTAGGGCGCGGTCTCCATGCCGGAGTAGACGGTGACGTACTGCTCCGGGCGGCCGATGGCGCGGGCGAGGAACTGGCGCGTCATCGCGTCGGCAACGCTGACGATGACGTGGCAGCGTTTGGCGGCGAAGCGCTCGGACTCGACGTACAAGCGGTTGCGCCAGGGCTTCTCGTAGGGGTGAAACGGTGGGCCGTGGATGGTGTGGACGACGCCGATTCGGCCCTGCTTTCCGCCAGCTTCCCAAGCGGCGGCCCGGCCGAGGATGCCGGCCTTGCTGCTGTGGGTGTGGACGATGTCGGGTCGGATGCTTGCGATGAGTTTCTTGAGTGCGCGGAACGCGTCGAAATCGGTGAGGGGCGCGAGTTCGCGCACGAGGTCCTTGACTTCGTGGGTGGTGATGCCGTGGTGAGTTGGTGTGACGCGGAATCTCGTGGCGCGTTCGAGCAGTGACCCTTCGGGGCCGTGGATCGGGCCGTAGGCGAGGTGGACATCATGACCGAGGCGGGCCTGTCCTTCGCAGGAGAGGACGGTGTTCTCCTGCGAACCGCCGAGGATCAGGCGTGTGCTGATGTGGAGGACCCTCACGCGCCGGCTCCGTCGTTCGGGGCGGCGGCTTGCGTGCCGGACAGTCGGCGACGCTCCCATTCCAGCGTGCGCTCGCGCACCGCCCGCACGCGCTGCGCGAGCCACGCGCTGTCGATGCTCACACCCTGGGGCAGCGGGTCACCCTCGTACAGGCCCCAGGCCAGGCAGAGCCCGTGCGCGGGGGCGGTGGGGCCGGCGTTGTCGCGGTGGCGAGAGGCGATGATCCCCGCGATCTCTCCCGGCGCGGTCTTGCCGCGCCCGACCTCGGCCAGCGTTCCCGCGATGATCCGCACCATGTTCCACAGGAACCCGTCGGCGGAAACACGGATGATGATTTTCTCAGGCGTCGCGTCGTCGCGCGATACCCGGCATGAGATCACCGACCGCACCGTGGACTCGCGCCCGTGCCCCGCCGCGGCGAAGGACGCGAAATCGCGTGTGCCTTCAATGGCCCGCCCGGCTTCGTCCATCGCGGCAACATCCAGCGGCCCGCGGAGGTGCCACGCGCGCCCACGCTCCCACAGCGGGCGGGTGTGTGATTCCCAGATGGAGTACTCGTACCCCTTGCACAGGCAGCCCTTGATGGGGTCGAAGTCGTCGGCGGCGGGGACGCAGCGCGTCACCAGCACGTCGGGGGGCAGGCGGCTGTTGATCGCGTCCATCAGCCGTTCGTCGGGAGGGCCGATTCGTCGTCCGTCGGCGGTGCGGATGTCCTGCATCGTGAACGCGGCGGTCTGGTGGCGGGCGTGGACGCCGGAGTCGGTGCGGCTGGCCCCCATCACCGTCACGGGCTGACGGACGGCTTCGCGGACGGCGGTCTCGACGACGCCCTGCACGGAGCGGAGCGGTTCACGCACCGGGGCGCCGTCCGTGGAACCATCTTTTGCGGGCGCATCACCCCCGGGTGCGTCCTGGCGCTGCCAGCCGACGAAGTCGGTCCCGTCGTAGGCGATGGTGAGGCGGTATCGCGGCACGCCGGAAGGGTATCACTCAGGCAAGGCACCCTTCACGATGGCGGCGGCAGAACGCGGGAGCAGCGTCGAACTCTACCGATGCTCACGGCGTGTGCTGAGCCGAAGGCTTAGAGCCCCTAACAGTTTGCCCTCCCGAGCGTCTTGAAGCAGATGATCGAGCAACCCAGCGAGAGGAACGCTTGGTGGATGTCGGCCCGTCGTTCGTAGCGCACGCGCAGGCGGCGGAACTGGTGGAGCCACGAGATCGTGCGTTCGACCACCCAGCGCAGCCGCCCGAGACTCGTGTCGTCCTCGGTGCCGCGTCGCGGCAGGAGCGGCTCGATGCCCCGGGTCCACAGCAGCATCTCGCGGAGGCGCGAGTGGTAGGCCTTGTCGGCCGTCACCGAGTCGGGCTTGCGCTTGGGGGCACCGACCTTGCCGCGCACCGGCGGGATCGCGTCGATCAGGTCCAGCAGCATCGTGCCGTCATGGACGTTGGCGGCGGTGAGCCGCACCACCAGCGGCGTGCCGCGTGCGTCGGTCAGGATGTGGTGTTTCGAGCCCGGTTTCCCGCGGTCCGTCGGGTTCGGACCCGATGCCTCGCCCCCCCGACCGCACGCACGGACGACGAGTCGACGACCGCACGCGACCAATCAACCTTGTCGGCGGCGTTCAGGTGCGCCAGCAACTTCTCGTGCAACTTCTGCCACACGCCGGCGTGCTGCCAGTCGCGCAAGCGCCGCCAGCAGGTCATGCCGCAGCCGCAACCCATCTCTTGCGGCAGGTGCTCCCACTGGATGCCTGTGAGCAGGACGAAGAGGATGCCGGTGAGGCATGCGCGGTCCGGCGTTGGGTACCGGCCGGTGTTGCGCGTCCGCCGCGGCTTGACGGGGATCAAGGGTTCGATCATCGACCACAGGTCATCGGAAACCAGCGTCTTGGCCATGCGTGCCTCCTTGCACGCTTCACCATCCGCAATCGATGTGCCATACTGTTAGGGGCTCT
>CAYZFW010000168.1:0-6349 GCA_964477615.1 uncultured Phycisphaeraceae bacterium
TGGTTTTTGCACTTGTAAGGCAAGGCAAGCATTTTGCCGAACATACACTAAGCGGAAAGGGGGGGATTCGAACCCCCGTTAGGGCTTTTGGGCCCTAAACCGGTTTAGCAAACCAGCGCCTTCAGCCTCTCGGCCACCTTTCCGTACATGCCGGCAATCTCCGGCGAGTCGGAATGGTTGCACGGGCACGCCGTGAAGTCAAATCGGGCGTCTCGATGGCGGATTCGTGCCCGCGATGGTGCCGCGTTGGTGTCACGACGGGGGATGGATCGCGCGGGGTTTGCCCTCTTCGTCCACGGCGACCATCACCACCTCTCCGGAGGTCACGTCGGCCTCGATGCCCTGCATCGGGCGGAAGGCCTTGACCTCAACGCGGACGCGGATGCTCGTGGTGCCCAGGCGGACGGTGGTGGCCCAGAGGCTGAGGATGTCGCCGACCTCGACGGGCTTGTGGAACTCGATCTTCTCGAACGCGACAGTGACGTAACGCAGCCCGGCCTGGCGGAGCGCCTCGATCCACGCCGCTTGGTCGATGAGCGAGAGGATGACGCCGCCGAAGATGGTGCCCTGCGGGTTGGTGTCCTGCGGCATCATCACGACGCGGATGGCGGGGGTGGTGGCGGGGGGCTTTGGAATGGGGGGCTTTGGGGCGGGCAAGGGGGGCATGCCGGGATCGGGTGAGATGAAAGTTGAAGCGGCGCGACTTGACGTGCGTGCTCATCATAGAGTGCGTCCGGGCCAGTGCGTGCGCGTCGTGGTGGGCGTGAAGGAGGCTTCTCGATGGTTCTTGTGATTGTGCGTCATGGGAAAGCGGAAGCGGAATCGGAGGATGGAACCGACGCCGGGCGGGTGCTGACGCTCCGTGGCATGAAGCAGGCCGCGTGGCTTGCGATGCTGCTGCACGATGTTCCTGTGGACCGCCCGGTGCGCGTGCTCTCCAGCCCCATCGCGAGAGCGCGGCAGACCGCGGAGATCATCGGCAAAGAGCTCGGCGTGGAGACGGAATTCGATGCCCGGTTGTCAACGGAGCGGTCGACTATGGACGTCTTCGAGGCTGTTCATGAGGTGGAGTTGCATGATCCTCCGGAGACGCTCACCCTGGTCGGGCACAATCCACACTTCGAACGGCTGGTTCACGAACTCGATGAGGCCGCGAGCGCGTTTCGCCCGCTCCGCACGGGGGAGGCGTGCATCATGGGCTTCGTCGGGGAAGTGCGGCGTCGGTCCGGCTGTGTGCTCTCGTGGGAACGGATGGAGGAAGATCATGGGCAAGCGTGAGCGGCGCCTCGATGAACTCGGCGGATTGATGCGTGGCATTCGTGCCGGTTTCGGCATCTCCGAGGGACATGCGACTACTTGGCTTTCTTGAGCACCCCAAGATCGATCGCCGCGCCCCCGGCCTGGTAGTAGTCCACGCCCAAGGTGTTGTCGTCGATGGCGGTGAAGAGGAGCGAGGCTCGGCCCAGTGTGTTGGCCGAGTCGATGTCGCCGTCGCTGGGGCCGGCGTAGTCGGAGTTCTTCCACGCCGTGGCGTGGAAATGGAAGTGGAACAGCGCGGTGTCGCCGGCTTTGAGCATCTCCTCGGAGGGCACGAACATGCGGTCGTTGTACCTCTGGGTGGCGCGGGGGGGGAAGAGGTCGACTCGCGCGGTGGTGCCGGCGGCGTCGATGTTCCCGCCGTACTCCGTCGAGGTGTCTTTCTGGTCGCGCTGCGCGAATTCGAACAGGGCCTGCGTGGCGGTGCCGGTTGCGAGGAGGTCATCGGCGACGAGGGCGGCGAGCACGTCGCCCCATGCGAGCTCTTCGCGGTAGCGGTGGAGGCTTTCGCCGCGGTTGCCGGAGGAACCTTCGCCGATGCGCCAGTGGCGCGGGCGGCCTTCGAGACGGCGTTCCAGTTCGCTCAGCAGCGAGGCGCGGTCCTGGCTCAGCCAGTCGGCGCGGTTCTCGGCGGCCCAGCGCACCACCCCGAGGTGACGCATCGCCAGCCCGCGGGACTGGTCGTCGTTCAACCGTGCGACAGCGGCGGCGCACTGCTGCCAGAACGATGCCCGCTCGGGCGTGCCGAGGCGCTGCAGCCACGCGAGCTGCTCCGCGGACTCGGGCACACAGCGGAGTTCGCTCGCACCGCGCCGGAGTGTGTTCATCAGGGCGTCGTCGCCCGTACCCGCAGTGCCGCCCGCGAGCAGATCGCGCGTGCGCCCGGACTTGTCGATGCGGCGGAGCAGGGCCCACGCGTCCTGGCGGGAGCGTTCGTCGGCGGGTGCTCCGTCGATGGTGTTGGCGAAGGCGGCGAAGACGGTGTCCTCGACGGGCCTATTGGGGAAGATCGCCGCGAGCGCGTCCCGCTCGGGGCGTTTGTCGTCGGTCACGCGGCTATCGGGTTTGGACCAGCGGCGCGTGATCGCCACGGACAGCTCCGTCCACTTTCCCTCCGCGGCCATGTCGGTGATCTTGCGGACGATCTCGGTGGCGGGCTCGGTGGGGAGCATGAGGCGGAGCATGTTCTTCGTGTCGGCGAGATTTCTCTCGTCCTCGACGAGTTCATCGATCGCCGCGGCGCGGACCTTCCAGAACGTGGCGCGGGACCAGGCGACGCGTTTGAGGCTTTCGCGGGCGGAGGCGGCGTCGACTTCGCCGGAAGCCACGGCTTCGTTGACGCGCTGGATCGCCGCGGTGCGGGTGTCGGTGTGAGCCTTGAGGTCGTTGACGGCGGTGAGGGGGGCGTCGGCCTTGCCGCCGCCGGCGCAGGCCGTGAGGAACATCGGGGCGAGGAGAGCGACGAACAGGGGGCGGTGCATGGGGTGAGTCTATTCGCGGCTGCGCCTGCTGCTATCATTCGGTTGTGAAGACCCCCGCTGGCCCGCCGCCCCGTCCGCTTTCTGTGATGCCGCCCTCTGGTGGCAGCGGTGGCGCGCCCGCCATAGCGATGTCGGGCTCGGGGGCCTCGCTTCAGGACCGCGTGCGGAAGGTGATCGACGCCATCCGCCCGGCGGTGCAGGGGGATGGGGGCGACGTCGAGTTGGTCGAGATCACGCCCGCCGGGCAGGTCAAGGTGCGGTTCCACGGGGCGTGCGTGGGGTGCCCCTCGTCTGCCATGACCCTCAAGATGGGCATCGAGCGGAACCTCAAGCAGTACGTTCCCGAGGTGACCGAGGTGGTCGCGGCGGGGGACTGACCGGGACCGAAGTTGCTCGGAGGGCCACCCTCGCGCAAGAACTGCCGGAATGCGGGCGGATCGTGGGAAAACGGGGGACCACCCTGGGGTGGCTACCATTGGTTCATCAGTCGAGGCGTCGGGGCCGGTTGGGCAAGCCGGGCCGATGCCGATCCGGACAGGAGGTCCCCATGCTGGTCCTGACCAGGCGCGAAGGCGAAGAAGTGGTGATCGGCGACCCCCGCAGCCCGATGGGCGTGGTGCGGATCGTCAGCATCGCGGGCGACCGTGTCCGTGTGGCGTTTGATTTCCCCAAGAACATCGCCGTGGACCGGCGCGAGGTGTCTGACCTCAAGGCCGCGGAGCAGCCGGTGGTGGTGGGGAAGATCGAGAAGGGGTCGCTGGTTCAGGGGGCGTGAGCGGAAGGCACTTGGCATCGGGCACTGGGCACTAGGGGGGAGGTGCTTTGGCTTGCTGCGGGCTGTTGAGAGCGGTCGGGCGGGTGAGAGAGTCGGTTGAATTGGGGGCGCGCTTCGGCAGCCCGCCGGACCTCGCTCCGCCTGGGGTGCCGGTGGCCTTGTAGCCCGTGGCGACGATGTACATCTCGCGCGAGACCGCTCGGCTGGCTTCGGGCTTGAAGCCCTTGACGCTTTGGAAGAGTTTGGTGAGGTCTTTGAGGAAGCGGGGGTACTCCCCGCCCTCGAAGATCTTCATCGTGCAGTTGCCGCCATGGCGCAAAAGGTCGGGCAGCAGTTCCACAGCGCGTTCGCAGAGGGCGACGGAGCGTTCGTGGTCGCCGTGGCCCGTGGTGTTGGGGGCCATGTCGGAGACGACGGCGTCGAAGCGGTCACGCGTGGACGCCTCGCCCAGGCCTGATGCGCCCCGCGCGGCCCCGACGAGCACGCTCGCGGCGGTCTTGTAGATGTCACCTTGGATGGTCACGATCGGCGGCGAGGGGGGGAAGCGGTGGGTGACTTCCTGCAGGTCGATGCCGACCACAACGCCGGTGGGCCCGGTGATTTCCGCGGCGATCTGCAGCCACGCGCCTGGGGCACAGCCGAGGTCGAGCACCCAGTCGCCTTTGCGGATGAGGGGGCGGTGTTCCTGGATCTGCTGGAGTTTGTACGCGGAGCGCGCGACGTACCCCTCGGCCTTGGCCTGCTTGAAGAAGGGATCGTGGAGGACGCGGCGGGGCATCGGGGCGGAGTGATGAGTGGCACAGGCGTACCGCCTGTGAAGTCTGCCGTTGGTTCACGGCACAGGCGGCACGCCTGTGCCACGGGGACCAAAGGTCTTGCCTTGTTCAGTGGCGAAGGCCAGACTGAAATGCTAGGGTACGGAACCCGAATGAGCGCGGGATCGGGTGCATCGGAATCGGAATCGGGGCCGAAGGGTATGGCTCCCACCAACTCTTCCCCCCCCAAAGGGATGGTGTGGCGGAATCTCCCGCAACCGTGCGGGGATTGTGCGGTATCGAACCCGCCCGCTGGTTTGGTGCCGCTCTCTCGGGTTCCGGCGAGGGACGGATGATGAGACGGATTGATGATCTGGGGGGAACTCCGGGGGGAGTTCGCGGCTGGTGCTGGTCTTTCTCTCCCTGGAGGTTCGCGTGGGCTCAGTGTGGAAAGTGCTGAAGTGGGTGCTGGGCATCGGTCTGGTGCTGGTGATCGTCTGTGGCACCGGCCTGGCGTTCCTGTACCCCCGCATCAAGACCATGCTCGAAGAGCAGAAGCTCCGCGGGCAGGGCACCGCCGTCATCACCGAGGCTTCCACGCGTGGCACGCTGGTGCGGACCATCAGCGCGCCCGGGACGGTCACGCCGACGAACGAGGTGAACATCTCCGCTCGGGTGAGCGCCAAGATCGCCTCGCTGCCTTTCAAGGAAGGCTCGCAGGTCAAAGAGGGCGACGTGGTGGTGGAACTGGACTCGAAAGACCTTGCGGCAGCGGTGGCGGCCGCCGAGGCGCGTCTGCTGGCCGAGCAAGCCAACTTCAAGGCTTCGGAATCGCAGTACCTGTCGGAAGAGGCGTCGCTGCTGGGGGTGAAGGCGACGTACGACAAGGCGGTCTCGGATTGGGAGCGGCAGCAGGAACTCTTCAAGAGCGGCGACATCTCCAAGGCCGATCTCGACGCCTTCAAGGCCGAACTGGACCGGAGCAAGAGCCAGTACCAGTCTCGGCAGGTGAACCTGCTGAGCGTGAAGGCGAGCGTGGAAGCGGCGGGCGCGCGGGTGAAGATCGCCGAGGCGGACCTGGCGCAGGCCAACGAGAACCTCAGCTATGGCACGATCAAGTCGCCGATCACCGGCTACATCACGCAGTTGAACGCGAAGGTGGGCGAGGTGGTGGTGGTGGGCACGATGAACAACGCCGGCACGGTGATCATGAAGATCGCCGACATGTCGGAGATGCTGGTGAAGTCGCGCCTCGCCGAGATCGACGCCCCCCGCGTGAAGGAAGGCCAGCGCGTGCAGGTGCTCATCAACGGCTTCGGCGAGAAGAAGTTCGAGGGCACGCTCCGGCGCGTCGGGCTGCAGAGCAAGGTCAATCTCGCGGACCAGACTGCGTACTTCGAGGGCGAGGTGCTGCTGTTCCTGGGCGACGAGAAGCGAGTGCTGGCCGGTTCGACCGCGAGCGTGGACATCGAAGTCGAGTCCATCGACAACGTGGTGATGGTGCCCAGCCAGGCGGTGCTGGACAAGCGCGTCGAGGAACTGCCCAAGGACATCCGCGAGAGCTCGCTGGTGGACCGCGACAAGACGTTCGCACAGGTCGTCTTCGTGAAGAAGGACGGCAAGGCGGTCCTGACGCCGGTGAAGGCCGGCGGGCGGAACATCACGCGCACGGCGATCGAGCAGGGCCTCGAGGAGAAGGCCGAGGTGATCGTGGGGCCGTTCAAGGCCCTGCAGGAACTGACCAACGGCGCGAACGTGCGACTGCAGGAAGAAGAGAAGAAATCGATGGGCGAAGAGAAGCAGGCCGACGGCGGGGGCGGCGGGCCGCCGGGCGGACGCGGCCGTCGCCGCGGCGGGTGAGGATCGGTCTTGAGTCTTGGGTCTTGAGTCTTGGGTTTCGTTTTCGCAGCCTTCCACTGGCCATTTCGCTATTCGCCATTCGCCACTTTCCCCCATGACCATCGAAGTCAAAGGCATCACGAAGGTCTACAAAATGGGCACCGAGCGCGTCCACGCGCTCG
>CAYZFW010000169.1:0-6329 GCA_964477615.1 uncultured Phycisphaeraceae bacterium
GCTGGATGTGTGGGAGCACGCGTACTACCTGAAGTATCAGAACAAGCGGGCGGATTATGTGAAGGCTTGGTGGAACGTGGTGGCCTGGGAGAAAGTTGGGGAGATGTTTGCGGGGGTGTGAAGGTGTCGGCTTGATGCAATTGTGTTTCAACGGAAAAATTATGCAAAAAGCGGTTGTGCTCACTGGGCCAGTCAACAATCAACAAAAAGCGTTGCTAGTCCTCTGCACGCGAATAACGATGGCAACGGCCGCGTGGCGGTCAATGAGTAAGGCATCGGTTGCTGCTGCAAAATCGCACGGCAGTGACCACTTCGAGGACTTAATGTACCCCGTCCTGTCTCTCATCAGCATTGGTGGAGAGATGGTCAAGATGGTGCAATTCGCGGCATCAGATCCGCTGGTTCTCGGAGTGATCAACGTCATCGACGAGCCACATCGCGCACTCCTCCTTGAGATTGCGACTACCAACACCACAAGCGCGTCCGAGCGAGGTCGGCAAATCAATGGCATGAAGCTGATACGCGATCGCATGTACGCGCACTATGACGAGCGCGTAGTCAAGCCGTGGATCGACAAAGTGATGCAAAGCGAAGCACCGTCCGAAGTGCCTTTCTATATCGCCGATCCTGAAAATGAACACAACACGCAGCGATTCCCTTGGGCTTGGTGGTCAATTTTGAACCAAATCGCCAACACCTTCAACTTCAGCGAAATCAGTGATGTTCAACGGTGGCAACTCGACGTTCACAAATTGTCGGCACTAACCTGCGTGGCGTGCGAAGCTCTCGCAGCTTCTTTGCTTGCCTTGCTGCCGATAAAATGGATCGACTGGAAGAATCCGGATACCAGCCCGCCCCGTGTGGTTTCATGACTTTACGCCCCGCACCACCCCCGCATTCCTCCTCCACATCTCCAACTTCGCCCGCTTCATCGCGGACCCCTTGAGCGCCCGCCGCCGGTCTTCCTCCGTCCAGCCCAGCACCTCCAGCAGATCAAACGAAGTCCGCCGCGGCGTGTAGGCGGGGTTCATCTCTCCCACGTCCACGCCCTCAGTGCGAGGAGAGTTGTGGGGGCAGACTTCCTGGCACACGTCGCAGCCGTAGAGCCATTCGCCGGATTTCGCCGCGAGTTCCGCCGGGGGCGGGGTTTCGCTGCGGCGTTCGATCGTCAGGTAGCTGATGCACCTGTGCGCATCCACGCTGTACGGCGTGATCGCTCCCGTTGGGCAGGCATCGATGCAGCGGGTGCAGGTGCCGCAGTGGTCGGGCTCGCCGCCGGAAGCGATTCCTCGCTGCGTCGGCGGCGGCGCAAGTTCGAGCGTCGTCAAGACTCCCCCAAGAAACAGCCAGGAGCCTTTCCGCGGATTGATGAGCAGCGTGTTCTTGCCGATCCAACCAAGCCCGGCACGGAGGGCGAGTTCGCGTTCATGGACCGGCGCGGTATCGACGAAGGCGCGGAACTCGTGGGCGGGGTGCTCGGTGCGGAGCGCATCGCAGAGGACGTGAAGGCGCTTCTTCATCGCATCGTGGTAGTCGTCGCCCTGCGCGTAGCGGGCGACACGGCCTTGATTGCCTCGGTGGGGCAGGCTTCCAGCCTGCCTTTCTTGAGGAGGCAGGCTGGAAGCCTGCCCCACCGGGGGATCGGCTGTGTCGCGTGTGTGGTACTGGTCCGCGACCATCACGACCGATCGCGTCCCCGGCATGAGTTCGCCGGGGTTGAGCCGCTTCTCGAGGTTCTCCGCGAGATAGTGCATCTCGCCGTGCTTCCCCGCGGCGATCCACGCGCGGTAGGCGTCGGCTCTCGCCGTATCGATCGGGTCGGCGCTCGCGATGCCCGCTTCGGCAAAGCCGAGACCACGGCAGTGCTCGATCATCTGCTGGCCGAGTTGGGAAGGGGTGAGGGACATTCCTGGCACAACGGAAAGCGGCGTCTCATGTGCCACTGAGCCGAGCACGGGTCAGTGACACCCCGGTCGCCCCCCAGATCATTCGCGCTTCGACGAACCGGTGTCGGCTTGCGGCCGCCAGTCGCTCACCACGATCAGCCTCGGTTCCTCGCGGGGCTCGTCGCTGAAGGCGATGAGGAACCGCTGCTTGGTGAGGTCGAACTCCAGGAGGCGGACCTGCTCATCCAGCGGCTTGCCGTCGAACAACGGTGTCTGCGGGCCAATCTCGATCTGGCCGCCTTTCACGGTGATGTCGGCGCTCCACACGTGGCGCTGCACATCGGCCCAGCACACCTGCTTTGGGCCTGTCCAGCCGAAGAAGCCCCTCACAGTGCCCGTGGAAACCTGCACGGGCACGCCCGGGGTGGGGAAGGTCACGGCCTTGAGGACCGCGCTGGTGTTGCTCACCACCAGGGCCTCGCGCGCGACGACGAACATCACGGCGTCTCCCGATGGCGAGATCAGCGGCGTGTACTCGGGCAAGGGCGTTTGCATGAGAGGCTTAACGGCGTACGGTGCGGTGAGGTCCATCGTCATGATGTCACCGGCTTTGTCGGTGCCCGGCACGCTGGTGAACAGCAGGGTCCGACCGTCGGGGGTGATCGACGAGGTCTCGTATTCAGAGCCGTCGCCCTCCATGAGGATGGTCGGCGTGCCGCCGCCCGCGGGGAACGACGCGATGCTCTGCTTGCCGCCCGTGACGAAGGAGGTGATGACCCGCTGGCCATCCGCGGTCAGCCGCGGGCGGTAGGTGAACAGAACTTTGGGGTCCGAGACGGTCGTCGTGACGCCTCGCTCGAGATCGACCAGGGCGACCCTGGATTCACCCCGGTCGCCGAGGATCCGAATCGCGGCCCGGCGCGCGTCGGACGAAAGGGCGGCGGAGTCGGTGGCGAGCGGCTCGACGGGGATGGGCGTGCGCCCGCCCTTGAGGTCCATCCAGGCGAGCTTGAAGCGGGGCGCGCGGGTCACAGGCCGATACACCAGCGTACCGCTCGACGACACACCCGCCTGGATGAACGCCCGCGCAAGGCCGTAGGCCACATCGCCCGCGATGGGCGTTGCGACGCCGGTGAGTTGCAGGCGAGCCGGATCGAAGGGCTGGGCCATCAGGTTCTCGCCCTGCGCGAATACGACGAAGCCGGGCTCGACGAAAAAGGCCTCGACTCGGCCCGGCAGCACGAATGACGATTGCTTGGTGCCGGGATCAAAGGCGTAAACGCCTTCTCTCCCTGAGTTCATCGAGACGTAAAGGAACCGCTCGCCATCGGGCAGGAAGCACGGGTTGCGGTGCGACTCGCCGGCGCCTGTGGTGGTGGTGATGGGTTCGGGCGTGCCGCCGGAAGCGCTCACGAGTTTGAGCCCCCCCTGCGAAGTGGCAGCGAAGACGATGGTTCCCTTGCTGCCCCACGATCCGCCGCGGCCTGAGGGGGCGTCGCAGATGGTTCGGACGATGTTGTCGGCGAGGTCGATGCGTTTGAGTTTATCGGCGCTGAAGAAGGCGATCGAAGCACCGTCGGGCGACCAGAACGGATAGGTGCCGACTTCGGTGCCTTCGAGTTTGCGGAACTCGAGGCGCGAGAGGTCGCGGAGATAAAGCGAGGACGGAGCGGCGTCGCCCGGGGTGAAGGCCCCGACGACAACGCGCGTCCCGTCGGGCGAGACGGCGAGGGCGCGGTCCCCCCAGATCGTTTCCAGGTCATTCGGCAGTTCGAGGTCGGCGCGAACGACGGGGCGCGGGGCCAGTTTCAGAGCAGGTGAGGGACGCAGCGCGAGCGCCGCGATGGCCACGGCGAGGGCGAGCAGCACCATCGACACCGGGAGCGCAGGGGACCGCCACCACGCCCGCACCGGCGCGGTGGAGGCGGGTTGGAAGCCCGACGACACACCGCCCGGGTCGGCGATCGCCTGCTCGATCTCCATCCGTGCATCGCCGATGTCGCGGAGGCGGTGGTTCCGGTCCTTCGCCAGGCATCGCTTGAGCAGTTGGCGGATGATCGGCGGCGTGGCGACGGGCAACCGCGACCAATCGGGCTCGCGGTGCAGGATGGCGCCGAGCGCATCGGTGGTGGTTTCGCCGCCGAAGGGCTGCTCGCCGCTGAGCATTTCGTAGAAAACGCAGCCGAAGGAGAAGATGTCGGAGCGCTTGTCGACGGCTTTGCCGCGGGCCTGTTCGGGCGACATGTAGCCCGCGGAGCCCATGATCACACCCGGGATCGTCGGCGAGTGCACCGGTTTCGCACGTGCAGCGGGCGTCGTGATCGTCGGCGAATCGGCGAGCGATGCGGAGAAGTTCGTCGACGACGGCGACCCTTCGCCCGTCCGCGCCAGCCCAAAGTCCAGCACCTTCGCCACGCCCTCGGGCGTCACCATCACGTTGCCGGGCTTGAGATCGCGGTGGACGACACCCTTCTCGTGCGCCGCCTCCAGCGCCTCGGCGATCTGCTTCGCAATCGACAGCGATTCATCCACCGGGATCGGACCACGCACCAGACGCTCCGCCAGCGTCTCGCCCTCCACGAATTCGAGGATCAGGTACTGCAGACCGCCCGCCTCTTCGACGCCGTGGATGCCGCCGATGTTCGGATGGTTCAACGACGCCAGCACCTTGGCCTCGCGCTGGAAGCGGGCCAAGCGATCACCATCCGCGGCGAGGGACTCGGGCATGCCCTTGATCGCAACGTCCCGTTCCAACCGTGCATCACGCGCGAGATGCACGACGCCCATCCCGCCGCGCCCGAGCTCGCGGATGATCTGGTACGGGCCGATGGAGCTTGGCGTCATGTGCTGGGGCTGTCCATACCTTGACGAAAGGGCTTATGCGGCCGCGGACGCCGAAGAAGTGATCCCCGACCACTCGTACATCGCCCGGGCCGCTTCGGGCAGCACGCTGTCGGCACCGCCGAGTTCCGGCCGCCACGCCCGCTCCCACTCGTACGTCAACCACGCACCGGAGCCCGACGCCGCCAGCGCCTGAACAAAGCCCTTCACCGGAAGGTCCCCTTGCCCGAGTCGGCAAGGCATACCAGACCTGCTGTCTCGCACCCGCGCCGACATCAGCGCGGGACCAAGCGCCTTCACGGCTTCCACGGGGTTGTCCCCCGATGCAACACCCGCGCTCAGGTCATAGCACGCCCCCAGCAGCGGGCTGCCCACGGTCTCGATGATCTTCACGAGGTCAATGAAGGAAGCAAAGTCACCGCCGTTCTCGATCAGGACCTTCACATCGCGGTTCCGCGCGTGGTCGCACACCATCGACAACCGGCCGCAGATCCGCTTCAGCGCCGACCACCGCGTGTCCCCGGGCGCCAGCGGCGCAGGCGGCGGCGGAACCTGGAACGCGAACACCCGCACGAAGGGTGCCCCGCACGCCGCAGCGAGGTCCACCATCCGCTTCCCCTCAACCACGCTGGCGTACCGGGACGCGAAGACATGCCCCAGCACCGGAGGGAAGATCGGCGCATCGAACCGCACGCCCGTCCCCAGCCCCGCGAGGTCGATCCCCGCCGAATCGATCACCCGGCGAACCTTCGTCGCGTCGGTCAAGGCCGGATCAGACGCGAAGGCGTTGGCCCCCCCATCGCCCACGGACCGCAGTTCCACCCCACGGAACCCATACTCCGCGGCCGCCCGGGCAACGCGGTCGAGGGTCCAATCGGGGCAGGCAACGGTGGAAAAGGCGGGTCGGAGCATGGCGGCAGTGTACGGTACAGGGGCTGGTGGTCGGGTCTATGGAGCGCGACAGAGGCAGCGTAACGGTTTCCGGCCTATGCTTCAATAGTTTCAATCTGGAGTGAAAATGCCCCTCGCCACCCGTGAAGTCGTCCCCGTCGCCAGCCGCCCGCGCCCCGTCGCGGAGGATTTGGTCAGCGGCTTCATGCGCGGTTCGGTCTGCCGGGACTTGCGCCTGGATTCGATCCGGGCCAAGGTCGACGCGGGGGAGCGGTTGAGCCTTGAAGACGGCGAACTGCTGTTCACCACGCCGGATGTTTGGACGGTGTGCGAGATGGCCGATTCGGTCCGCCGCAGGCTCCATGGCGACGCGGCGTACTACAACATCAACCGGCACATCAACTACACCAACGTGTGCGCGCTCTCGTGCAAGTTCTGCGCTTTTTACCGCAAGCGCGGCGAGGAGGGCGTGTACGAGATGGACGTTCACGCCGTCGCCGACGAGGCCCGCAAGGCCGCTGCGGCGGGGGCCACCGAACTGCACATCGTGGGCGGCCTGCACCCCTACTTCCCGTTTGAGTACTACACCGACATGCTCGCCGCGGTGCGCGAGGCCGTGCCACGGGTCGATCTGTAGTTATTAAGAGCTGTGGAATTTTTTCAAGTGTCACTTTTAGATATGGTTTTCCGTATTGTGGTTGTGTTGTTCTG
>CAYZFW010000170.1:0-6095 GCA_964477615.1 uncultured Phycisphaeraceae bacterium
CACCGGCCCCACCGGCAGCGGCAAGACGACCACGCTCTACGCCGCGATGGAGAAGATCGACCGCTCTTCCCGCAACGTGATGACCATCGAGGATCCGGTGGAGTACCACCTCGAGGGCATCGCGCAGGTGCAGGTGAACGTGAAGCGCGGCGTGACCTTCGCCGCGGGACTGCGGAGCCTGCTGCGCCAGGACCCCGACGTGATCCTCGTGGGTGAAATCCGCGACGCCGAGACGGCGCAGCTGGCGGTGCAGGCGTCGCTGACGGGGCACCTGGTGCTGGCGACCCTGCACACCAACGACGCGCCCAGCGCCATCTCGCGCATGCAGGACATCGGCATCGAGCCGTACCTCATCGCGTCGAGCCTGCTGGCGGTGCTGGCCCAGCGGCTCACGCGGCGCATCTGCCCCACGTGCCACGGGAAAGGCCAGGCCCCGCTGCCCAACGCGCCCAGCATCATGGGGCGGTGCGAGCGCTGCTTCGGCTCGGGCTTCTCTGGGCGGCTGGCGATCTACGAGATCATGCCAGTCAGCGACGAGGTGCGCAAACTCACGATGACCACCGCCGACTCGATCGCCATCCGCGAACTGGCCATCCGCGAAGGCATGAAGACCATGTGGGACGACGGACGCGAGAAAGTCGCGGCCAACCAGACCACCGAGACCGAACTTCGGAGAGTGCTGTCCTGAAGCCAAATGGCATATGGCAAATCGCAAATGGCAAAGCCATTCGCGGAAGGGCCAGTCTCCGAATCTGCCATCTGCTGTTTGCCATTTGCCATTTCTGATCCATGCCCCCCACTCAGTCCTATCTCTACAAGGCCATGACCCCCAGCGGGGGCAGCCGCCTGGGCGTGCGCGTGGCGGGCGATGTCACCGGGCTCTCCGACGACCTCAAACGCGAGGGGCTGCTCATGCTCCGCGCGTGGAAACTCCCCCTCGGCCCCGCGCCCTCGCAGCGGTTCCCACTCAAGGACGACGCCGCCCTCAACGAGCAGCTCCACACCCTCCTCTCCCGCGGCGTGCCGTTGGTCGAAGCCCTCGAGGTCGCCGCCAGCGTTGTCTCGCCCGCCTCGAAGATGACCGTTGACAAACTCCGCGAGGCGGTCGCCTCGGGCGCTTCGTTCTCGCTCGCGTGCGAGCGGCTCGGCGTGTTCGATCCCGTCAGTATCGCCGTCTACCGCTCGGCCGAGCGCACCGGCGATCTCGCCGGCGCGGGGCTGCGGTTGTCGCAGGCGGCGCGTCGTCGGCTCGCCATCTCGGGCAAGGCCGTCACGGTGATGATCTACCCCGCCGTGGTCACCGCCATCGCGCTCACGCTCTTCGCGGGGTTGATGGTGTTCCTGGTGCCCCGCATCGCCGAGCAGATGGCCCAGCTGGGCACGAACGTGCCGACGTTCTCGAAGATCGTCTTCTCGATCGGGACGTGGCTGAACACCAACCTGGGGATGGTGGGTCTGGTGCTGGCGGGGATCGCGCTGGCGGTGGTGGTCTTCTGGCGCGTTGTGCTGGCGTTTCTCAAGAGGCTGGGCACGCGTCTGCCGGGGATCGCGCCGCTGCTGCTCTCGGTGGAGCTCACGCGCTTCTTCAGCGTGCTGGCCGCCATGACGCGCACCGGCGTGCCGCTGTCGGATGCGCTCAGCAACGCCGTGCCGGTCATCACCAGCCCCACGCTGCGGGCCCAGCTCGATCAATTGCGGAAGAGCCTCGTCGAAGGCGGCGTGCTGCGGGTGCTGCTGGACCGCGTGGAATCGCTGCCGCTCAGCACCCGGAAACTCCTGATCGCCGCGGAGCGCGCCGGGGACCTTGATTCCGCCTTCGACACGCTGAGTTCCGATATGGCGGCGGACGTGGACCGGAAATCCTCGCGTCTGCTCGCTCTGCTCGAGCCCGCCGTGATCGTCGGTATGTTCGCCATTCTTGGGCCGCTGATCATCGCGATCGCGATCCCGCTGATCACCTTCGGCGGCAACGCTCAGTGATTCAGGCGGTATCACAAAGACCGGTGTGCGCAACGGGCTGACTTCCGGGGCAGCCCGTCTCGGGTGGAGGAGAACTCAACGTCCGAAGACACGGCCTGTCGAAGACGACGGGGCGGGTTGGGCACCGTGTTCAACCGCCGCCGGGAACCGCCCCGAACCGTGCCACGGGTTGGCTTCCGAGACAACCCGTGCGAACCACAAGCAGCACCTCGCATCAATCACACTTGCGCACCCACACCCCACCGTTCCCGAAGTACACCGCCAGCCCCAGTCCCTGAGCCGCGGCCCGCTCCTACGATTGACCCCATGAAGGAAACCGCCATGAAAACCCCGGACAACCGCCTTCTCTCTCAGCCCGCACGCCGCGCCCTTGCGGGCTTCACGCTGGTCGAACTGATGATCGTGCTGGTGATCATCGGCATCCTCGCGGGCATCGCCATCTTCAACTTCCGCGGGCAGACCGACAACGCGAAGGCAACCGCCACGAAGGCAAAGTTCGCGCAGATCAAAGTGGCACTGAACACCTACTACGGCCAGTACAGCAACTATCCGCCTCCCGCCTCCGCCGGTGGCGGCCTTCCCCTGCTCATCCAGGCGGGCCTGCTCAATCAGGGCGCGGCGAAGGACGCCTGGGACCAGGACGTTCAGTACTACAGCCCGGCGGGCAACCAGCCGTTCGCGCTCGTCTCAAACGGCCCGGACAAACTGCCGAACACCGAAGACGACATCACTGTGTTCCCAGATCAATGATGCGCCCCGTGCCACGGGTTTCCGCCGTCGGCGGCGGACACCCGTGGTCTGATCACGCGGACCACACACCGTTCATCTCATACCCCGTGGGCTCCCGCATGACCACCTTCCACCCTCACCGCCGCCCCGGCCTCACGCTGCTCGAGGTGATCCTGGCGCTCACCACGCTGGTCATCGCCGCGGCGGCGCTGCTGGGCGGGTCATCGTTCACGGCGGGTCTTGCGGCACGTGATTCGCGCCGCCTTGAAGCCACCGAGGTGGCCCACCGACTCATCCTCCAGCACATGGAGGACCCGAACTTCTTCGACGGTCAGCCCAAGCGAACCGAGATCAACGGGCGCTTCTATGCCTTCACGCTTGATGAGGACGTGGTGGTGTCCGACGACGCGCGGCTTCCCCAAGCGGCCCCCCGAGAGGGCCGGCGGAGCGACGTGAAGTACCGCGCCACGTCGCTTGCCTCCGCCACCGGCGACGACCGGCTGAAGGCCTCCAACCGTCTCACCGTCCGTGTGTTCCCCGATGACGACAACGCCGGCGTTGGGAAGAAGATCGCGCTCGCCGAACTCACCCGCTACTACGTGTGGATCGGCGGCGCGGTTGATGAAGAGGACGTCATGCGCGAAACCCTCCGCCGATTCGGCAAGGACCTCGACAAGTCCGGCCTGGGCAACACCACCAACCGATGACCCCCACCCCGATGACCCGCACCGCCTTCACCGCCGTCGAACTCATGCTCGCGCTGGTGCTCTCCAGCGTGGTGGCGATCGCGGCGCTGGGGCTGCTGGGGACCGTCTACGCCTCCGACACCGCGGGCCAGAAGCGCTTCGACGACGAGGCGGAACTGCAGAATCTTCAGCGCGCGGTGCGTGCTCTCTCGCGGAACCTCACCGCCAAGCGGGCCCCGAACCCCAATTCGGGCTTCGGCCCCGAGCCATCGGACGCGGACATCTCCGCCGCCGAGGACGAACTCCGCAAAACCTACGACGCCGCGGGCCAGCCCTACACCCCCGAGAGCCTGCGCTCGCAGGCGATTGAGAACGCACGAAAGAACGCGCGCGAACAGGCCGCGTCGCGCGGCGATGAGCGCGAGCACATCCCGCCTCGCTTCGAGGTCCGCCTCGACCGCTCGGGCTACGGCGGCGCGGTGCCGGTGCTCGAAGCCCTGCTCTCGGACGCCCCCGTGCCCCCCGTCTGGACCACCGACATCGAGGCCCAGCGCTGGGCCATGTCGGCCAACCTCATCCGCGGCGTGATCGAGGGCGTCCAGTCCGAAGATTTCAAGACCAACGGCTGGACGCTCCAGTGGCGGCAGACCGAGCCGCCCGGCGAACCGGTGAAACTCGCACGCGGCATCGCCGGGTGGGAGTGGAGCGTCCTGCCCCGCAAAACCCACGACAAGGACAAGGCGGGCTTCGTCGAGACCGCCGCGGCGTGGTACGGCTCGGACTACCCCCGCGCCCTGCGCCTCCGCGTGGCGACGATGAAGGGGCAGCAGGCCGACTGGCTCTTCGAGGTGCCGCGTCCCATCCCCGAGATCGCCGACGCCGCCGACGCCGCGGACGAACCCAACCCCGACGAGACCGGCGGCGTGCGGGCCGATCAATTCAACAACCCCGCTGGCACGGCGCCCACCTTCAGCGATCCGACCAAGGGCACCGGCGTCCCAGTCCGCAAACCCTCGGGCGACGATTTCAAGAGCAGGCTGAACAACCAGGGGGCACGATGAAAGCGCGTCCTGCATGCCGACGCGGGTACGTTTTCCTGCTCGTGCTCATCGTGCTGGCCATCGGGCTGATCATGGTCCTGGCGTCCACCGAGCGCGCGGCGATGCAGTCGCTCATCGCGCAGGACCGCATCAACGACTACCAGCGCCACCACGAGATGCTGGGGGTGCGTGACCTGATCGCCGAGTGGGTGCAGCGGACCAACAACCGCGACCACATCGCCGGCCTCGTGGGCACCGGCACGCCGTTCTACGTGGCCGATCTGCCGGGCGGGGTGACGATCTCCGCCGTCGCCGACGACGCCCAGGGCACGGTGCTGCTGGCCCAGCCGGGGACGCTGGACACCCAATTGATCTTCGAACTGAACGACCTGGTGGGCCGCCTCCCGCCGCAGCGGCCTGATCTCGTGCGCTCGGCCGGCCCGCCGCAGGTCAGTCTGCCGGGTGCCCCGATCGAGGTGCTGCGGGCCATCGCCCAGGGGGACGAAGAACTGGTGAACATCCTCCGGGCAATGCAGGCCGAGCCGAACATGGACTCGGCGCGTTTCGCCACGACACTGAGCACCGCGGGGTACTCGGATGTCTCGTCGCGGCTCAGCCAGGTGATCACCTTCTCCCCCAGCCTGTACCGCCTGAAGATCCGCATCGACGACGACAAGACCACGCGCCGCTACACCATGCTGGCGGACTTCACGGGGAACATGATGCCGGTGTTCCGCTCGCTCAAGTTCGTCCCGGCGGACTTTGACGCCGCGCCCCCGCCCGCGGCGTTCGACGGCTCGTCGGGCGGAACCTCGGCAGGCCGGAATCAGGGCAAAGCGCCCGCAGCCGAAAAGTCACCCGCCGGTTCAACACAAGCGACACCGGGCAAGTAAACTCACCACCGACCGTCCGCACGGACGCCGACGATCCCCCCCGGCGGGGTGTCCTCGGCGTGCCGTCCCACCCCCTCATGGCCAGCGCGCCCACATCCCGGCTCATCGGCCCCGTGCTCGCGGGCACGGCGGCGCTGCTCGGCGCCGCGGTGATGCTGCTGCCGCAGCGGTTCTTCATGCCGCGCGACACCATCCCCGCCACGCAACCGCCCACCGCGCCGTTGAAGCCGAAGTACGTGCCGCCGCAGAAGGAGACGCGCTGGCCCGAGCTTGCCGCGAAGCTCGAAGCCCTGCGCGAACCCTGGAAGGGCCCCGACCCCGCCACCAGCCCGGATACCACCCAGCCGCAACAGCCCGTCGAGCAGCAGCTCGCGTGGGAATACGTTGGCTATGTCGAGGGCGCGGGGCTGCGCACGGCCATCGTGGTTATCAACGGGGCGCAGCGGTTCGTCAGCGTCGGTGAGCACGTGGTCGATCCGTCGTTCCCCAGCGCGAAGCTGGTGGTGAAGTCGGTTGACGCTGAGAAGATCGAGGTGGAGCACGAGTCCGGACATTCAAGTGGACGGCCACAAGGCGACAATCAGAAGCCGCGCGTGAGCACCGTCACGCGCAAGCAGGCGGAGCCGCTCGCGCTCACGCCCTCGGCAACCACGCCCGCGTCGATCTCGCCGGGGGGACCGGGGCAGCCTGGCGTGCCGGGGGTTCCGGGGGTCCCGACAGTCCCGGGCCTGAACTCCGGCGGCGGTCGCGGCCTCATGCCCGGGAAC
>CAYZFW010000170.1:6105-6313 GCA_964477615.1 uncultured Phycisphaeraceae bacterium
GGGGGGGGGGGGGGTGGTTGCCGCCATGGCCGACCCCCGCCCCGCCGCCCCGGGCGCACCATTCCAGAACCCCGCGACGGGCAACGGGGGTGACAAGCGATGACCCAGACCGTCTGCTTCACGCGCTCCGATCTCTCGCTGGTCCGCCGCTTCGGCGCCGGCCCGGCGACGTCGTGGACCGCCACACCCGTTTCCGAAGGCGAGCACG
>CAYZFW010000171.1:0-6310 GCA_964477615.1 uncultured Phycisphaeraceae bacterium
GGCACCACGCAGTACGTGCAGAACTTGTTGCACCCCCGCGTGATCCGCACATACGCCGACCCGTTGTGATCGCTCGCCGAAACCGAGCGGGACAGATCGAGCATCTCCAATGAATCCGCCGCCGCCGCGAGCGTGGCACTCCGCCGCGAGGCGTTGCCCTGGAGCGCGACCTGCTTGGGGGGAGTTTTCACCGCGGAGGCGCCGAGTTCGCGGAGAGGGGCTTGAGATGAAGCAGATGTGAACTCCGCGCCCTCCGCGC
The DNA here is from genome assembly GCA_964477615.1 of uncultured Phycisphaeraceae bacterium. Classification (GTDB taxonomy): domain Bacteria; phylum Planctomycetota; class Phycisphaerae; order Phycisphaerales; family UBA1924; genus JAFLCM01. The sequence continues at coordinate 260 of CAYZFW010000171.1, forward strand.
CTCCGCGGTGAATCTCCGAAGTCCGCACCGCGTTGTCCACCATCGCCGGCAGTTTGTCGAGCTCCCCCGGCCCACACAGAATGTCCACCACCGGGAACCGCTTGAGCATGTCCGCCCCGTCCCGCTCGGCCATGCACCCCAGCACCCCCACCACCAGCCCCGGCTCGTCCCTCTTCCGCAGCGCCATCTCCCCAAGCCGCGAACGCACCTTCTGCTCCGCGTGGTCCCGCACCGAGCACGTGTTGTACAGCACCACCCCCGCCGCCCCAGCGTCGGCGGTAAACGAATACCCCATCGCGCGCAGCGCCCCCGACACCAGCTCCGAGTCGAGCTCGTTCATTTGGCAGCCGAAGGTCTCGATGTACACGCGGGGTGCGGGCATGAGGGGATAATGGTAGGGACCGCTCCCGCGCATCATCCCGCGATTCGACGCGACGCCGTCTGTCCGGGAAGCGGCGTACCGAGGGCCGCGTGACGCAGCACATCAGGACACAGGTCCGCACCGTTGGGCCAGCAGATCGTGCCCAGTTCCGGATCAACGCGCACCGTTGCAAAGTATGCTAGATCGCGGAGGGGCTCGAAGACGCCGTCGAACGGCGTGAGCGCCGCGATGTCGACCACGCCGGAATCTCCATCGGAGAACCCGAGCCGAAGCCTCGTCCCTCCGATCGGATCAACTGACCTGACCTCGCTAGGCATAACTCATTCTAGGGGCGGAATCGGGACCAGGGGTTTTCGTGCAACCGCAAGTGTGTCCAGCCCTCCTGCAGCGCCAGCTGGTTCAGCCGGGCCCATTCCGTCACCAAGCTCCGCACGCGCGGGCTCAAATGGCCTTCCACCACCACAAGACTCTGGATCTCCACAACCGCGTGCTGCGATCCGTAACGCACATGAAAATGCGGCGGCGGGTGATCGTTGTGGTACATCCCGATCACGATGCCGAAAACCGGCTGATCTCAGGCATCGCTCACCCTCGACGAGCACTCACTTCTTCGCCACCGCAAACCCAACCCCACCCGCCACCAGCGTCAGCACCGCCAGCCCACCCACCAGAATCAGCAGATTCCCGCCGACGAGGTCCGTCAGCATCGACGGTGCCGCGCCGAACACGCCCATCAGCACCGCCGCCGTGCCCACGGCCAGGCTCAGCATCGCGCCGATCGCCAGACCACCGGCCAGGCCCGAGCCCTTCGCGTCGTACGCCTCCGCGGCGACCATCGCCACGCCCGCGCCGGCCATCTCGGCCCCGCTGCCGGCGGAGCCTTCAAACAGCCCGCCGCCCGCTTCGCCAAACGCCGGGGCAGCACCGGTGCCCTGGTTGCTCATGCCCGCGCCCGTCCCAGCGTTGATGTCGGCGATCAGCCCCGCGCCCAGCGACGTGTCGTCCGCCTCGCGCGTGATCTCCATCAGGCCCGAGCCGGAGCCGAAGTTCTCGAGGTTCACGGACTCGAGCTGCCCGCCCACATCAAGCTGCGTCTGCGCCGCCGCGTCGCCGCCTTCGAGTTCGTCCGCATCGAACACGCTGATGCCCGTGCGCTCCTTCGGCGATTCCTTCCCCACCGACGAATCCGCCAGACCGAGCCCCAGCCCCGGCCCACCAGCGGACGAGTCCATCAGCGGGATCATGCTGCTCATATCGGCGTCGTCGTCGCCCGCGAGCAGATCGATCTGGTCGCGCTTGAAGATGAGCCGGTCGCCGTCGCGGAACTCGGTGATCTCGCCGCGGGCCGCCATCTGGCGCACATCGGCCTCGCTCTTCTTGAGCTTGGAGGCGGCTTCATCGAGGCTGTAGAACATTTTGGCCATGGCGGTGGGTCCGGGTCCGAGGGGATGAGTCTTGGGTCTTGGGTCTTGTGGAAGAGGTCATAGGGTGTGGCCGAAGGCGGGCCGCACGGGGGCAGACAATGTACCAACTCCCCATTCGATAGGGAACCGTCAGGGGTTCCCTGCCCCAAGCCGCAAGACCCAAGACTCAAGACCCAAGACCCCCTCAATCCCCGTGCTTCTGCCGCAGCCGCCCGCTGGTCCGCAGGATCAGGTGCACCCGCTCGAACTCGTTCACCCAGTCCTGCACCACCGCCGCGGTGTCCGCCGGGTCGACCGCCGCCCCCGGCAGCGGGCACGCCGGGCCAAGCTGCGTCGCCGCGATGGCCCGGTACCGGCTCAGCGTCCGGTCCCCCAGCAGGTGGACAAACTCGAAGTCCTCGGCCATCCAGATCACCGTCGGCACCCGGTGCCCGCCGCAGATCTTCACCTGGTCCGCCAGCGCCTTGTGCTCGTCGCGATCCACAAACCGAAGATCAATCCGCCCCGGGTTCGCCTCGGCGATCCGCGCGAAGATCGGACACTGGTTCACACAGTCGCCGCACCACGTGCCGCTGGTGACAAGCACCGGCATCGCGCGCCCAAACCCGGCCACAAGGCTTTTCTGCGCCGGTGTCAGCGACACCGCGTCGTACACGCGCCGGAAGTTCGCCTGCTGATCGGGCGACCCCGTCGCGACGTACTGGGCGTAAGGGCGGGCTTTCTCGAAATGGGAACGCAGCGTGTCGGCGGTCAGCATGGCGGATGGTATCGCAACGCCCCGGCCCGCTCCGCCGCCTCCGCCAACTTTTTCATGTCCGAAAGCACCGCCGCCGGCACCATCTCGGTGACACCGAGCGCCGCGTACGTCTCAATCATCGAACGCGCCTGCACCCCGGCGTACACCCCATCGGCATCAATGATGCGCTTCCCGAGAATCTCCTCCAGCATCGCCTGCGTGTACGCCGGCTTCACCGCCGCGGTGGACTTGGTTCCGTACTGGTTCAGGTTCGAGGCGAAAATCCCCGCCGCGCTCACCGGCAGGAAGTCCTCGTACCGCAGCCCGTCGACACGGGCGAACCCAAGGCGCACCAGTTCGTGGATGTCGGTCGTCTTGATCGTCCCCCTGGCCGCGACACCTTTCGGAGTGGCGCTGTACCGCCCGTACACCATCCCGCTCTCCAGCAGCCCGTCGAGCGTCTTGGCGAAGGGCGCGAACGCCTTGGCGTACAGCGCCTCATACGCCGGGAAATCACGCTTGGGCAGCGAAGGGTCCTTGTCCTTCTCCGCGTCCCCCTGCGCCAGGCAGGTGTCGTACAACGCCCGCCCCTTCGGCGTGGTCGCGTAGCCGCGCTGTTCGATCTCCCCGAACCGCGCCGTATGGACCGTCTTCACCTCGCTGCCGTCCTCTTCCACAAACGTCACCGCTTCCGTCAACGCCTTGTAAGCGTCCTGACGCAGCAGCACCGGCGTGTCCTCGCTGGGACCTTCCGTGAAGTCCTTGAAACCCGCGTGGTTCAAGGTGCTCAACCGGCAGTCGGCCTGCGTGAGCCGCTCCGTGAGACCCCGCGCCGCCGCGGCGATCTGCCCCGCCGACACCGTGCCGCTCCCGAAACCGTCGATCTGTTCCCGAGTGAGGTGACGGAACAGCAGCCGCATGGTGTGCTTGTCCGCCGCTTTCGCGATACGCCCGAAGAACCGCTCCGCCCGCGCCCCGAACTCCGCCTCGGAGATCTCGCCCAGGCAGAGCTTCATCGCGCTGGTGTAGAGGTCGATGCAGAAGGTGTTGGGCGTCAGGTGATTGAGGTGGTGCCGCTCGAAACACGCGATGTCCGCCGCGATCTTGAAGCCACCGTCGCACAACTCCTTGTACAGCGCGTGCCCGCGGGCCCGCCCCGTCCACTTGAAGATCCGCGTCGTCGCTTCCTTGATCAGCTCGTCCGCGTCGGCCCACGACAAGCCCCCCTCGCGCTCGCCCTTCTCGATCAGCCGCTTGGCGTTGTCGGAAAAGACCTGCCGCTTGCCGACGAGCCCCTCGATCCGCGCCGCCGTGGCCGGGTCGAAATAGTTGGTCATCAGCAGCGACGTGAACACGCGGTGCTCGGGGTTCGCCACGCTCCGGAACGCCGTGGCGATCACCGGCTGGCTCTTGCTCCCCACGCTGGTCATGTCATAAAAATTGTGCGGCTCCATCGCGAACTGCGCAAAGAACCGCCCGATCCACCGGTACTCATCCGCCCGCCCGATGCGGATCGCACCGTGACGCTCGCCGCTGGTCTTGTCCAGCATGTCGTCGGCGATCACAAACCCCGGGTGCACCAGCCCCAGCAGGTCGCACACCGCCCGGTTGCACAGCCGGTTCACCAGCAGAGACTTGTCGTACAGCGGCACTTCGCTGCCGAACATGCCCGACAACTCCGCAAACAGCCGGTGCTGCATCTGCACCTTGTCGGCGTGGGAGGACGTGCTGCGCGAGACACCGGTGGCGGAGATCGTGGTCATGGCACCCCCATTCTAGGCCTCGCGCCGAGCCAAATCTCTACCGACTTGTCCGTGATTCGACCCCGGCACCCGCTCTTGCGAACGCAAGGCCGTTCTAAGCGTCACCGCAGCATCGCCATGCGCTCTTTGTGCCGTGCACCCTCGATGCAGTACTTCGTCCACGGCTCGGCCTGCAGCCGCGCCAGTTCGATGGGCTTGCCGAGGATCTGGCAGATGCCGTAGGTGTTGTCCTCGATCCGCTGCAGCGCCAGGTCGATGTCCCGCATCACCGTCCGCTTCGACGCCGCCATGTTCAGCGCCATCGTCTGGTCGAACGTATCGGTCCCCTGCTCGGCCATGTGCTGCGGCAGGTTCGAGAGCGACCCCGAGCCGCCCATGAGCGCCTCGGACTCCATCGACGTGACATCGCCCGAGAGTTCCGCGCGCTTGGCCAGCAGGATCTCGCGGAACTCCTTGAGCTGCGTCTTGTTCAGCGGGCTCTTGGTCAGCGGCTTGGCCGCCATTTCGTCCTCGATGGTCGGGGCCTTGACGTGCTTGAGGCCGCCCAGCCCCGCCGCCGCGAACAGCTTCGCCGCCGCGGCCTTGCCGTCGCTGAAATCACTCGCGAACGGGCTCTTGAACTTCACCTTCTCGCCGGGCGGCGGAGCCACGGGCGCGCCCGCGCTCGAACCACCCTTGCTCTTGGGCAGGAGCGCCGCCGGGATGTTCTTGGGCGGCGGCGGCACCGGCTTCTTCATCGGCACCTTGATCGTGATCCCCTCTTTCCCAGAGCCCGAAGGCTTGCCGCCCCCGGAAGAAGCCGCCGCGGCCTTCGCCGCTTCCGCCGCCTTCTTGGGGTCCACCTTCACCGGCGTCGCCACAATCGAAGACTTCTTCACCGGTGCCGCAGGGGCGGGCTTCTCCGCAACCTTTCCCGCGGGCTTGGCGTCCTTCTTCGCCGGCGCAGGGGCCTTCGCCGCGGGCTTCGAGGGCGCGGGCTTGGGCTTCTCCGCCTTCGCGGGCGCCTTCTTCGCGGGCGCGGCGGCAGCGGGCTTCTTCTTCACTTTGGCGTCTGCTTTGGCCAGGGGCCACGCTCCTTCGTGTTGCGGGGCGGAAACTGGGGGGCGGAGAGGATAGTGGTTATCCGGGCGTGGGTCAAAGGAGAAACTGGGTCAAAGGAACCGCCGGAATCACAATCCCCACGAACCCGCCGCCCACACCCCCGCCACCATCACCATCGCCCCGTACAACCCTGACGACAGGTCGTCCGCCAACACCCCGAACCCGTACGGCAATCGTTCCAGCCGCCGACCGGGCCACGGCTTGATGATGTCCAGTACCCGGAACAGCAGGAACGCCGCCAGAACCGTCAGCCCCCCGCGCCAGAACGCACCCCCCCACAGGTCGTCCATCGATTCCAACCGGCACGCCTCGAACCACGTCGGCGTCAGGGCCATCAGCGGCAGGCACTGGGCGCATGTCTCGTCCGCCACGCACTGAGAGGGATCCTTCTTCCCGAAGTGCTGCTGCGTCCACACCCCAAAGAAAATGCACGCCCCGCCGAACACCACCGCGACCGTCGTCAGCACCGTCAGGTACGTCACCCACGACGCCCCATCAAGCATCATGGCCCACGCCAACACCGCCGGCGGCATCGACCCCCACGTCCCCGGCGCAGGCCGCAAAAGCCCTAATCCGCCGCAGGTAATAAACACACCACGAATATCCATTCAGCCCTCTCCCCCCTCGATGCCTTGATGCCTCGAT
>CAYZFW010000172.1:0-6007 GCA_964477615.1 uncultured Phycisphaeraceae bacterium
CTCACGCCGGGGGAGTCCGTCATCCTGCAGAACTCCGCGCCGGCGCCTTTCCCCGGCGCGCCGGGCGTTGGCGTGGTGCCCAACGTCATGAAGTTCGTGGTGCAGAACGAGTTCGGCCCGGCGGTGTTCCTGCCCGCCACGCTCGCGAGTGTGCCGCGCATCCCCGAGTCGCAGGCGACGGTCACACGCGAGTTCCGCCTGCAGCAGGTGTTCGAGCCCACGTGCGGCTACAACATGTGGACCATCAACGGGCTGTCGTGGGACGACGTCACTGAGTTCCCCCGCATCGGCACCACCGAGATTTGGTCGTTCGCCAACCTCTCGACCGTCACGCACCCGCTGCACGTTCACCTGGTGCAAATGCAGATCCTGGACCGCCAGAACTTTGTGGTCCAGAACGGGACCGACATTGTGCCCACCGGCCCGCGCATCCCGCCGCCCGCCAACGAGGCGGGCTGGAAGGACACCGTGCAGGTGAACCCGCAGCAGATCACGCGCGCGATCATGAAGTTCGAGGGTTTCTCCGGGCTGTTCCCGTACCACTGCCACATCCTCGAGCACGAGGACCACGAGATGATGCGGAAGTTCGAGGTGCTGTGCGACCCGCCGGCGGTCGTCACGCCGCCGCAGACCCTCACCGTGAACGAGAACGCCACGGCACAGTTCGACGTGGGTGCCACCGGCGACGTGCTGGCGTTCCAGTGGCGACGCAACAACGTCAACCTCGTGAACGGCCCGCAGCCCGGTGGGTCGGTCGTCTCGGGCGCCACCGGCCCCACCCTCACGATCACGACGCCCGATCCGCGTGATTCCGCGTCGTATACCTGCGTCCTCACCAACCCCTGCGGCATCGCTTCGACCGCCGCCGTGAATCTCATCGTTACCCCCGCATGCCCGGGCGACCTTACCTTCAACGGCAGCGTGAATACCGCCGACCTCACCATCTTCCTCGCCAACTTCGGCAAGGCGGTGCAGCCGGGCACGAACGGCGATCTCAACGCCGACGGCGCGGTGAACACCGTGGACCTGACGATCTTCCTGACGAACTTCGGGCGCACCTGCCCGTAAGCCTCGCCGGGCTTGGGCCATCCGGGCCGCGAGCGTGAGGGAGCGGCGCGCGAGCGGCCGATGTGCCGAGCGCGTCGGAAGCGATCGCATCGGTGAGATCGGACCCTCTCGGCCACTGCGAGGTCGGACCAGGACGAGCCAAGTCGCGGCGCTGCGAACCCGCGACCTGTAATTCCCCCTTTGGCATCGCACGCCCGGTCAGGGTTGGGGCTGTGACGCGCCGCGCAGGTCCCGAAACCGTCGGAACGGCGCACGGGCGTTGCCCCTCCCCGGTTCGCACGGCATGGTGCATGTGCCGCCCGCCATGGCGTCGCCCCCGCACAGGGAAGGCGACGCCACCGACCGGGGCGGTCTGACGCGGGGGATCCCCGCCCGCTTCAGCGACGAGTGTTCCGGGGACCAACGGAGAACGGTGCTCGTTCCGGGTGCGCCCTTGTCGGGCGCGGGGCGCGATCACTCTGTCTCCGCACAAATCCAAAAGGAGTCTGACATCATGAAGAACCTCAACGCCCTCGTGACCGTGTCCGCCCTTGTCGCCCTCGCTTCCGTTTCGAGCGCCGGCATCATCACCGGCAAGTACACTTCGACGCTCTCGCAGTCGGCCAAGATCACCGGCCCCTTCGGCTACGACAACGACGACGTGAAGACCGTCGCCTTCCACTGGACCCGCACCGACACCCAGGGTCCCGGCGTGGACAGCACCGTCCCCGCCACCTTCGACACCTACTGCGTTGATCTTGCCCAGAGCGTGCGGTCGAACACCAACACCACCTACGACGTCATCAGCATGACCGAAGCCGGTTACTCCACGGAGCGTCAGAATCTTCTGACGCAGCTCTGGGGCGCCTACAAGGCCGGCATCGACACCAAGGAAGAGTCCGCCGCCTTCCAGCTCGCGATCTGGGAGATCCTCTACGACACCAACCTCAACACCAACTCCGGCCCCTTCAAGGTGAACTCGTCGAGCACGCTGCGCACCGCTGCCCAGACGCTCGTGACCGCCGCCTCGAACCTCGCGGGCAACCCTGTTGGCCCCGCCGCCTTCGAACTGGTCGTGCTCCGCTCCGATTCGGCGCAGGACCAGATCACGGCGATCCCCGTGCCCTCGGCGGGCACCGTGGCCCTCGCCGGCGCCGGCTTGCTTCTCGCCGCTCCCCGCCGCAAGGCTCGGAACTGAGAACCCGCCGCGATTCGGAACCGAACGCGACGCATCGAACCTCCGCCCGTGCCGCCTCCGGCACGGGCGGTTTTCGTTGTTGGGTATCCGGTTGTGTGGGTCGCGTACGATCTGGAATGAACGCTCTTTTCCGCATCGTCTTCGTTTGCATCCCAGCGGCCGCGGTGGGCCGCACCGAGCCGGAGCGCGCGCCGGAGGCTGAGTTCCCTGCGGCTTGGCAGGGCGTGTGGAAGGGTGATGCGGAAGTCCGAGGGGCGGACGCATCGCGCCCACCGATGAAGTTCAAGATGGAGCTGCACGTCGGCGCGTTGCAGGCGGGGCTGGAAGCGGACCCGAAGCCGCGGCGTCCGTGGACGATCGTGTACGAGGGCGATCAAGGCAGGCAGGAACGGAAGTACCACCTGGTGGTCCGAGACGCCGAGAAGGGGGTGTACGAGATCGACGAGCGGAACTCGATTGTGCTCCCCGCGACGCTGGTCGGCGACGCCCTGGTGTGCCCGTTTGAGGTTGGTGGAGTGCTGCTGGTGAGCACGTACCGTTTCGAGGCTGCGGGTGAGGGGCCGGACGATGATCGCATCGTGTTCGAGATCATCTCCGTCGGCATCCGGGCACACGACGTATCGGGCGGCAAAGACGGCGTTCCCGAGGTGAAGGGATTCCCTGTGTCTTCGGTCCAGCGTTCCGTGCTCCGCCGGGACGAGCCGGTGGCGGGCCCTGAAGCGGGAGCAGAGAGGTAGAGCAGGGGGCCCGTTGACTTTGGCTCCGACGGGTGCTGGCGTCAGCGCGGAACCCGGGAGCGGCGATGTGGTGGCCCGTTGATTCAGCGCTTCCGAGCGGGAGCATCGCTCCGATTTGCTCCGGACGCCGGACTGCTGGGGGCGATGGCGATCGCGCGGTCTGTGGTGATCACGCCTCTGACCTCGTTGGTGAAGCCCGAGAAGCCGTGGACGGCGTCGACGTCCGATCATCGGAATCTCACGGATATCCGAGCCCGGACGTTGCAACGAGTTGGGAGGAATCGGAGTCTTGATGTTCTAAGTGATCGCACCGGCGTCGTCCACCACGACCGGGGCGTTCGGGGTTTCCGGACCGGTGGGCACAGGAGAGTCCGCATGCGTAACGTCAAGGCTCTGATCGCCGTCGCCGGTCTGTGTGTGGCCTCGGGGGCCGCGAGCGCCGGTGTGATCGCCACGCTGACGGCGGACAACCACTACGCGATCTACACCGGCAACTCGTGGGAGGACATCACCTTCGTCGGACGCAACGAGCTGGGCGCCGGCGGCAGCTCCGGCGGCTACAACTGGAGCAACGCCGAGACCTGGAAGTTCGAGCCCGGGGCGTACATCTACGTCGCCGTCTGGAGCGACGACGCGGTGGCCCAGGGCTGGCTGGGCCAGTTCGATCTGGGTGACGGGAATCTGCTGCTGAGCAGCGACAAGCGCTGGGAGTACGTCGCCACAGACCAGAATCTGGGCGACGGTGACCCCGCGCCCTCGGTCAAGGACATCGGCTCATGGGTGAACCTGGCTGACGCCAAAGAACTGTGGGACGAGCCCTTCGTCGGCGGGAGCAACGGCGTCTCACCCTGGGGTAACATCGCAGACGTCAGCGAGGACGCCCGCTGGACCTGGGGCAACCCCAGCAACCGTGAGAACCCGCTGATCGGCGGCGACACGTTCGAGGAGTACCAGATCTTCCGCATCCCCACGGGCGTGCCCACGCCGGGCGGCGCGGCGCTCGCGCTGATGGCCGGCGCGGTGATGGTGAAGCGCCGACGGTGAGGCGGATGACATGAAGTGATCCCGACGCCGGCCCGCGTGTGCGGGCCGGCGTTCTCCTTTGGAGAACTCCAGGAGGCGAGGCGCGTCCAGGCGGCCCGATGGCTTACACTCCGCTCCGGCGGCTCATAGGCGTCGAGCCTCTCAGCGCCGAGGAGAAAGACCATGCTGGAACTTCACAAGGCCATTGTTCGTTGGATGTTCGTCGCCGGGCTCGGGCTGGGTTTGCCGGGGGGGGCGTGTGCGGGCGTCGCGACGCTTCCTGAGCGCTACCGCGCGACGTTGCGAGGCGATTTCGTGGTGATCGGGAATACGTTGGGGTTCGACGGCGCGCCGGGGATCCCGGTGCCCGTGGTCGGGACGGTGGGACCCACGGGGACAAACACGGTTGAGAATGCACCGGACGTGTACTGGAGGAGCAACGCGCCGTCGGTGGGGCAAGCGCAGGCGAACCTCTCGCTCACGGCTGACCAGGCGCGGAGTCAAGCGGTCCTCTCGCTTCCGCCGGGGGCCGTCGTGCGGCACGCGCGATTGTACTGGGCGGCCTCGCTGGTGCCCGCGGCGGTTGCTGATGAGCAGGTCACACTCTCGCGCGTGGGGGCGGGTGGCTTCTCGACGACTGTGACGGCGGATAGCAGCGCCGTCGCGCTGAACGACCGCTACCAGAGCACCGCGAACATCACCACGCTGGTGCAAGCCGCCGGGGCGGGTGCGTACCAACTCGGTGACATCAACATCGAGCCGTTCGCCGATCTGAACGACGCCTCGCAGTTTGCGGCGTGGAGCATGGTCGTGGTTTACGCGCGGCCGACCGACCCGCCGCGGGAAATCATCATTCATGATGGGCTGAGCCCGGTGGTTCAGGGAAGTCCTGTGTGGGCGCAGGTCAACCGTGTGCAGCCGGTTGCGCCATCAGGCGGGACGGCGAAACTCGGCCTCGTGGTGTACGAGGGTGACACGGGCGTCGGCACCGACATTCTCCGTCTGAACGCGGGGACGCCGCTGAGCAACGCCGCGAACCCTGCGAACAATTTCTTCAATGGGACGCGGAGCCTTTTCGGGGCGCCGGTGTCGGTGGCGGGCGATCTGCCGCAGCTGACGGGCACGGCGGGGAGCATGTGCGGCGTGGACATTGATGTGGTGGATATCACCGCCGTAGCCCCGGGGCCGGGCGTTGCGACGCTGAGTTTCGAGAGTGGCAACGCGGGCGACCAGTTCCAGCCCGGGGTGGTGGTCATGGCGGTCACGGTACCCGTGGTGTGCCCGGGCGACTTCAACGAAGACGGGGCGGTCAATACGCTCGATCTCACCATCTTCCTCGCGAACTTCGGTCAGGCGGTAACGCCTTACAGCAGCGGTGATCTTGATGGGAACGCGGTGGTCAACACGCTGGACCTCACCGGGTTCCTTGCGGTGTTCGGGGCGCCGTGCCCGTGAAGCGAAGTCGGGCGCTCGCGGGTGATTCGAAATCTCCGGCCACCGCCCGAGGTCGTGCGGGGTTTCTTTGTGTGCGGCTGGTGATCCTTGCGTCGTGCGTGCGTCCATCTTACGATGATGGCGGAGGCTCTCCATGGCCAGGACCATCGTTGTGTGCTGTGACGGGACGCAGAACTCGTACGCCACGCACGCGACCAACATCTACAAGATGTGCCGCGTGCTGGAGCGGCGGGGCGACGAGCAGGCGGTTTGTTACATCCCGGGTGTCGGGACGCTTGGCAACATGTCGCCCCTGCTGGCACGGCGGACGTGGGTCACGCGCAAGCTTGGTTCGGCGATTGGGTACGGGTTGCACGACAACGTTCTGCATGGGTACCGCTTTCTTTGCGATTGGTACAGGCCCGGCGACGATATCTACCTGTTCGGGTTTAGCCGCGGAGCGTTCACCGCGGCCACGCTCGCGGCGATGGTCCACGCCTTTGGTCTGTTGCGGGGCGGGGTCACCGGAGCGGCGGCACACCTGCTTGACACCCTCACTTCCGGGCGC
>CAYZFW010000172.1:6017-6308 GCA_964477615.1 uncultured Phycisphaeraceae bacterium
TGACGAGCGGTTCAGGCGCATGAGGTCGGTCAAGAAGAACCTCTCAATGCACCCGGAGGTGCCGATCGAATTTGTGGGATTGTTCGACAATGTAAGTTCGGTGGGGTGGTTCTGGGATCCGTTCCGCGCACCGCCTTTTTCGACGTGCAACCCTGGTATTCGGCGGCTTCGGCACGCCGTCGCGATCGACGAGCGGCGTGCGTTCTTCCCTGCGCAGCGCGTGTTCGGGGACGAAGTGACGGACTTCAAGGAGCGGTACTTCGCGGGCGTTCACTCCGACATCGGCGGCGG
>CAYZFW010000173.1:0-6301 GCA_964477615.1 uncultured Phycisphaeraceae bacterium
GTACCGTCGATCTTCACGCCGCCTTCCAAAGGCGGCAGCACGAAAGCGAGCCGCACCTCGTAAGCGCGCTCGGCGAGCATTCCCTTAAACGTCCCGACCGCCCCATGGACCCGCACCACGCGGGTGCGGCCTTCGAGCGTGTGGGTGACACGCGTGACGGCGTGTTCGCCGCGCTCGTAGCCGCTGGTGATGCCGTCGTCCTCGTACACCTCACCGGAGCCGGCCTTCGCGCCGGCGGGGCCGGCGTCGTAGAGGTTCAGGATCAGCGGGTCCACCGGCTTCTCCCCGGTGCGGGACATCTTGGGCTGCATGGGAATGACCGCCCCTGAGCGCGCAAAGACGGGGATATCACGCAGGGCGTAACTGAGGCGTTGCCCCGACGCGCCATGGACGCACCCGGTGGACCAATCAGTCCACCCGCCCTCGATCGGCGGGAACCACACGTTGGCGCTGGAGACCCCGCTCACGTCATTGGCGGGCGAGACGACGGGGGCGAGCATGAGGTCGTCGCCGAACATGTACTGATCGGGGTTGGTGTAGGCTTCTTCAAGTTTCGGCCAGGCGTAGTACATCGGGCGGCACAGCGAGACGCCCGTGTCGTACGCCTTGCGGCAGGCGGTGTAGGTGTACGGGATCATCGCGTAGCGCAGCAGGAAGGCGTCACGGCAGGTGTGGAACACCTCTTCGGGGAAGGCCCAGATGCGCCGCTCGGCGTCGGGGCGCTTGCCGCAGTGGGTGCGCAGGATGGGGCTGAAGATGCCGTACTGAATCCACCGGGCGTAGAGCTCGGGCTCGACGGGCCCGGGCTGGTGCCCGCCGATGTCGTGCGACCAATAGCCGTAGCCGACGTTGGCCGCGGTGGCGGTGAACGAGGGCTGGAAGGCGAGCGATTCCCAGTTGTTGTAGGTGTCGCCCGAGAAGCCGATCTGATAGCGGTGGTTCCCGAGGCCGCCCCAGCGGGAGAAGATGAGGGGGCGTTTGTCGCCGTAGTCAGGGGCGTCGGGTCGCTGCGGCGTGGCCTTGATCGGATCCTCTTTCGAGACAACGCCGGGCAGCGAGAGCCCCTGCTCGCTGCGGCGCTCGAAGTCGGTCCAGTGCAGATAGTTCAGCCAGTAGAGCGGGTCGAGGCCGGGGATCTTCGTGTTCTTGCCCTGCTGCCAGTCCATCCACCAGAAGTCGACGCCCTTCGCCTCTTCGGGGTGGTGCAGGAGAGAGAAGTAGTTGTCGATGAACCTGCGGTCGGTGCAATCAAACGGGACGCGGTAGCACGTCTTGTCGGTGATGCCCATCGCGGCCTTGAACTGGGCGAACTGCGCCTCGTGCTTGCCCACGCCGTCGGCGGGGTGGAGGTTTAGCGTGACGAACAGGTGGTTGTCCTTGCACCACTTCAGAAACGCGGCGGAATCGGGGAAGTAGTCCTTGTTCCAGGTGTAGCCGGTCCAGCCGTCGAGGTGCCAGTCCATGTCGATGACCAGCACGTCCAGCGGCACATCGTGCTCGTTGAACTGGGCGACGATGCCCTTGAGCTCGTCGTCGGTGTAGGCCCAGTAGCGGCTCCACCACGAGCCCAGGGCGTACTTGGGCGGCAGCGGGATCTTCCCCGCGACAAGGGTGAAATCCGCGAGCGCCCCGGTGTAGTCGTCGCCGTGACAGAAGAGGTACCAGTCGATGGCCTTGGGCTTTGTCGGGTCGGCAATGTGGCGGCGCGGGGTGGCCCAGGGCCAATCGGTGCCGCTGGTCTCGAACAGCAGGTTGTCGGAATCGTCGACGAGCACCCACCCGTCGCGGCTGAGGAGGCCGGGCTCAAGTTCACACGAGCCGGAAACGCCGTCGAGGGTTCGGACAGTGCCTTTGAGGTTCCCGGAGGGCTTGGAGGCGGGGGTCCATTCGATCGACTTGCCGCCGGAGCCGATGGAAACCGTGAGCGCGCCGGACTCACCGACGGGTGCCTCTTCGCGGTACCGAACAACGAGGGAGCCAGCAGAGATCGTTGCGATTCCGTTCTCGCGGATCACGTTGAACTCGGGCGCGGGCAATTTGCGATTGACAAACGCGAACGAGGCGCGGTCCTCGAAGACGCCGTCGGGCGACCATTCCATCCGCACCAGCCTCGGCGTGAGCAGGGTGAAGCGGGCGTTGCCGATGACGATGACCGACCCGGGGTCCGCCACGGGGTTGAATCTCTGGCCGCTGAGGTTGGCTCCGGAGGCGGGGGCGCTCCCGGGGGCGGGGGGGCGGGCGTGGGCGGGTTTGGAGGCGGAGGAGGTGGTCATGATGGTGGCGATGAAGCTGAGGAGAAAGGGGAGTCGGAGAGCGGGAGCGGGGCGCCGGGTGCCGGGGCGATTGGAGGTCGGAGGATGGAGGGCTTTCCCGGTCATGCGGGGTGAGATGGTACCGAAACCTGCCAGCCAAGTAAACCGTTTCACTAATGGGAAATACGCACGCTTTATGGCGGCTCCGCGAGCACAGCGGCCAGCGCTCCGGCCTATTCAGAGCGGCTTCTCTTGTTCGCAGCAGTCCATCATGTTCCGCGAGGTCGCCTACGTGGCTTCGAGGCCACGCCAAGACCAGGCCACATGAGTACTCGACCACCGGCCCACGAGACCACTGGACCACCGGACCACTTGACCACTCTTCCATTCGGTCAGCCACCTCATCCCTCCTGATCGGTTGATCCCCCCTCACCGATCCTTTACCGTCGCCGGGTCTGCGTGTCCGAGATTCCGGCAGAAAGGTCACCACCCCATGAGCGTCCCCCACTCCGGCGATTCGTCCTCCTCGGCCTCTGGCTTTGCTCAGGGCATCCCGCCCTTGCCGGAGAACGCGACGCCGGAGCAAAAGGATCTGCACTGGTTCAAGCATGTGTACCAGGGGGACCGGATGCCGCAGCTGACGTGGCGCGCGGTCATCATGGGCGGCGTGCTCGGGATGGCCATGTCGGCGGCCAACCTGTACACGACGCTGAGCATCGGCTGGGCGTTCGGGATCGCGATCACGGCGTGCGTGCTGTCGTTCGTTATCTGGAACTTCGTGCGCTTCACGTCTGGCGGGCGGCTGAGCCAGATGTCGGTGCTTGAGAACGCCTGCATGGCGTCGACGGCGTCCGCAGCGGGGTACTCCACGGGTTCGACCATCGCGACGATGTTCGGGGCGCTGGTGCTGCTGCAGGACATCCCGGAGGGCAAGACGGCGAAAGACATCGCGACCATCGACGTAACGCCGTGGTGGGTGGTGGTTGTGTTCACGCTCTGCACCGGGCTGATGGGCGTGTTCCTGGCGATCCCGATGAAGCGCCAGATGATCAACCATGAGCAATTGCCGTTCCCCTCGGGCACGGCGGCTGCGGAGACGCTTCGGAGCCTGTACAGCGAGAGCAAGGACGCCGTGCGGAAGGCGTACGCGCTCGTGGTGGCGCTTGGGGCGGGCCTTTTGATCGGGTTTCTCCGGGCCGCGGACGACATTGTTGAGGCAATCCCGTGGCTCAAGTCGTTCTTCGGCTTCTTCAAGGATCGCATCCGCATCCCGGCCGAGATCGAGATGCACTTCATCGACAAGCTGTACCCCGGGGGTCGGCACTCCACCGGGTTCTCATTCGATCCATCGGCGTTGCTCATCGCGGCGGGCATGATCGTCGGGATCCGCATCAGCCTATCGCTGGTGATCAGTTCGGCGGTGCTGTACATCGTGGTTGGCCCGTGGCTGGCCCAAGCCGACGCGGCGGTGATCGAGCAGGCCGCAATGCAGGCGCTGGCCGCTGCGAAAGCCGCCGGGGCCGACGCCGCGGCTGCGGGCAAAGCGGCGAGCGCGGCGGCAGCGGCCGCTGCGGAAGCCGCGAACCACAAAGTGCAGTTCATCTGGGGCTGGGGCGGCGACACGGTCACCATCTGGCGGTGGTCGCTGTGGGGCGGAACGGCGGTGATGGTGTTCTCGAGCCTGACCAGCGTTGCGCTGCAGTGGAAGACCATCGTCCGCGCCTTCACCGGAGTGAAAGCAGAAACCGGTGCTCACGACGCGGCGGAGATGGCAAAGATCGAAGTCCCGGGCTTCTGGATGATCCTGGGCATGGTGCCGATCACCGTCGCGATGGTGTGGCTGCAGATCGTCGCTTTCGGTGTGTCGTGGTACGCCGGGCTCATCGCGGTGGCGATGTCGTTCGTGCTCTCGATGGTCGCCAGCCGGGCCACGGGTGAAACCGACACCACCCCTATCGGTGCCATGGGCAAGGTGATGCAACTCATGTTCGCGGCGCTCGCGCCGAAGAACATCGCCGCCAACCTCGCATCGGCGGGCATTGCCGCCAACTCCGCTTCGTCCTCCGCAGATCTGCTCACCGACCTCAAGACCGGCTACCTCCTGGGGGCGAACCCGCGCAAGCAGTTCCTTGCACAGTTCTTCGGCGTCTTCTTCGGCACCGTCGCCATCGTGCCTATCTGGTACCTGATGGTCCCAACCCGAGAAAAGCTCGAGACCTTCGCCATGCCCGGCACGCGTTCGTGGGAAGCCGTCGCCCGCGTGCTCACCAAGGGCGTCGCCGAACTCCCGCAGTCGGCGGTGTACGCGATCCTCATCGGCGCGGCCATCGGTGTCGTACTCCCGCTGATTGAGCGGGCCCTGCCGAGCAAGGCAAGGCGGTTCATGCCCTCGGCCACCGGCATCGGTCTGGCCTGGGTCATGCCCTTCGCCAATGCCTTCTCGTTCTTCGTCGGCGCCGTGATCGCCATGATCTGGACACGGATTCACCGCAAGTCATCGGAGAACTACAACATCCCGGTCGCTTCGGGGCTGATCGCCGGCGAATCGCTGATGGCGGCTGGCCTGGCGATTACCGCCACGGTGATCGGCATCGGGAAACTCCGCGGGTGGTGGTAAACGGGTCTTCGCCTTACCCGGGCATGTCCCGCGGCACCCTTGAATCCCGGAATCCGACCGGCGATACTGGACGGATGCTCAATCGGGGCACCGCGATGGTGGCTTGCGCGGCGGTGCTCGCGCGGGAGGACGCTCCCGATACGGCGTTTCCGGGGGAAATGGGGTGTGTGACGGAGCCCCCATGCACACGGTCTTCGGTCAGGAGTTTCCGATGTTCATTCATCAGTCCCCAGTGCATCAGACGCGTGCCCTTGTCGCAGGTCCACTGTTGCTGCTCGCCGCAAGTGTGGCCTCCGCCCAGCCCTGCAGCACACCCACATGGGTCCGCATCAGCGCTACCGAGCCCTCCCCTCGCAACTACCCCGCAATGGCCTACCACGAGGCCTCGCGCCAGACCATCATGTTCGGCGGGATGATCGGCCTCGATTGGCCCAACGTCCTCGCCCACGGCGAGACCCTCTCATGGAACGGCACCGCGTGGACCACCCTCACCCCCGGCGGCACCGTCCCCTTCAAGCGCTTCGAGACGCCAATGACCTATGACACCGCTCGCAAGCGGCTTGTCATGCACTCCGGCGCCGCAATCGAGTGGTCGCCCAACATCCACCACATCCCCGGCACCTTCGAGTTTGACGGCACCAACTGGTTCGAGGTCTCACCCGTCGGACCACTCGCCAGGCACGCCCACGGCCTCGTCTACGACGCCGCACGCGCACGCACCGTCATGATCCACGGCAAGCACGGGATGAACGACACCTGGGAGTGGGACCCTTCCGCCAGCACCTGGTCCCTCCGCGCCACAGGCCAGATGCCCTCCCGCGGCTGGGCGGGCTACGCCTACGACTTCAAGCGCCAGCGCGTCGTCGTCTTCGGCGGCTACGACGCCAACTTCGTCAAACTTGGCGACACCTGGGAATGGGACGGCACCACCTGGCAACTCAGGTCACCCACCGTCCCCCAGCCTGCGGGCCCCGGCGCTCGCAACGGCGTCGCCATGACCTGGGACCCCGTCCGCGAACGCATCGTCATGACCGGCGGCGAATCTTCAACCGCCCAGCACAACGACATGTGGGAGTGGGACGGAAACACCTGGACGCCACGCCCCAGCACCGGCCTCACGGGGCGCGTCAACCACGCCATCGCCTACGACACCCACCGCTCGCGCCTGATCGTGTCCTGCGGCGTGCGAAACAACGCAACGCTCGGCGACACCTGGGAACTCATCACCGACCCGCGGATCGACGCCGCGGCACAGGACACCGTGGTGGACGTGGGGGAGAGCGCATTCGTGACGGTCGGTGCTTCGGGCACGGGCACGCTGGCCTACCAGTGGAGCAAGGGCTCGGTGCCGCTGGAAGATGCGGGGCGGTATTCCGGGACCACGACGCCTATGCTGACGATCACGGGGGCGCGGGCGGTCGACTCGGGCGAG
>CAYZFW010000174.1:0-6299 GCA_964477615.1 uncultured Phycisphaeraceae bacterium
CGGGGTTTGGGAACTGAGAGCCGGCAGTCCGTCCGAGGTTCGGAACACGCCGGAAATCGTGCAATGGGGCGGGGTTGGGCCGACATTGACGGTGTGGAGACTGGGTCGTCCATCCCGCAGCAAGGAACCGCCGGAGAGGCCGGGGGTTCGTCGCGCGGTGTGCTGACGGCGGCGGAGTTCGCCCGGAGATTCCGGGAGTGCTCGCGTCTGCTGTGGTGCATCGCGGCGAGCGTGGTGAACGATCGATCGGTTGCGGACGATGTTGTGCAGGACGCCGCCATGATCGCGCTGGGAAAACTCGACCAATTCGACCCGTCGACGAGCTTCCCCGCGTGGGCCGGGCAGGTGGTGCGCTTCACGGCGCTGAACCACGCCCGCAAGACCCAGCGCGAGCGGCGGCTGCTCAGCGAGGTGCGTGAATCCGGCGGGGTCCGTGAGACGGATACCTCGTCGGGCCCGCAGCGCGCGGCGGTCAGCTCGTATGGCCAGCCGATCCCGGGGGGTGAGGCGTTCGATGACGAGGTGCAGGAGGCGCTGGCGGACCTTGATGAGACCGCGCGGGCATGCCTGCTGATGAAGACCACACTGGACATGGCGTACACAGACATCGCGCGGGCGCTCGGCATCCCCGAGGGCACGGCGATGAGCCACGTTCATCGGGCACGCAAGGCGATGCGAGAACGACTTCTCGCCAAGGGCTACACAGGAGGGCCCGCGCGATGAGCACCCACGACCTTGCCAACCCGATCAGCGACGCGGACTTCGAGCGTCTGGACCTGTACCTCGACGGCGCGATGAACGCCGCGGAGAAGGCCGACTTCGAGCGCGACGCCGCGGCGAACCCGGAACTCAAGCGGCACCTTGATGTCGCGCTCGCGGTGCAGGCGTCGATGGCGCGGCGTTGCGCGCCGCCTCTGGCGCTGCATCTGGCCGGGCTGGACGACGCGGTGAAAGCGGCGGAGGCGGAATCGGCGGGTCGCGATGAAGTGCCGGCGGCGATTCCGATCTCGCGCGGTGCCGCGTCCCCAGTCACGGCGCGGCGCGGGCCCGCTGGCTGGCAGCGCTGGGTCGGCTACGCCGTTGCCGCCGTGATCGGGATTGTCGGCGTCGTGTGGTGGTCGAGCACGGTGCCGAACCCCGACGCTCGGCGTGTGCTGTCGGCGGGCGAGGTGCTCGCGGCGTCGATGGAGGGCGGTTTCAAGCCCGCGTTCGTGTGCAAGGACGACGCCGAGTTTGTCGCCGTGGTGAAGAAGCGCTTCGGCACCGGGCTGCTCGTTGCCTCGACTGAGACGATCGCTGTCCTCGGCTGGGCGTACAGCGACACCTACGCGGCGGACATCGTTTCGAAGAACACGCTGGTCTTGATGACGAAGGTGGACGGGCGCGAGGTGCTCGTGTTCATGGACCGCGCCCCGGGCGAGCACACGCTGAAGGCCGGCAAGGCGCCCGAGGGCTACCGGCTGTTCTCGAAGACCGTGGGCGGGCTGGTGCTGTACGAGCTGACGCCGTTCGAGACGGCGCGGGTGCTGGAGGCGGCGAAGGTGGTGGAGTGATGCGGATGGGTTCGGGGGTCGGGGTTTGGGGTTCGGATTTGCGGAATGCCCTATCTCCAAACCGAACCCCGAACCCAGAAACTCGAACCCCACCCCACCGCCGATCCCTCACGGCCGCGGCTCGCCAACCTCACCCCGTCCGCGGATCAACCCAGCGGTACAGCGCATCGACGACGATGTTGAACCCCACCAGCATCGCCGAGTAGATCAGCGTCACACCCATAATGACAAACAGGTCCTTGTTCTGTACGGCGTGGACGAAGTGCTGGCCCAGGCCGGGCACGTTGAAGACGCGCTCGACGACGAACGAGCCGGTCATGGCGTACGCCGCGGCGGGGCCGAGGTAACTCAGCACGGGCAGGAAGGCGTTCTTCATCGCGTGCTTGAGCACGATGGAAGAGGGCGGCACCCCTTTGGCCCGCGCCGTGCGCACGTAGTCGGCGCCCAGCGCCTCGATCATGCCCATGCGCGTGAGGCGCGCGATGTACGCCGCGAAGGGCAGGCTGAGCGTCAGCGCTGGCAGGACGAGATCGATCGGGCGGCCCCACGAGCCCACGCTGCCCCAGCCAAGCCAGACCGGGAAGACCATCAGCAGCAGCGTGCCCACAACGAAGCTCGGCAGGCTCACGCCGATGAGCGCGATGCCGAGCGTGACCGCGTCGGCGATTGACCCCGGGCGCACCGCCCCCACCGCTCCCGCGCCCAAGCCGATGAGCAGCGCAATGAGGATCGCCGCGAGCCCGAGCGTGACGGAAACGGGCAGGCTCGACGCGATGAGTTCGTTGACGGTCCAGTCCTTGTATCTCAGGCAGGGGCCGAAATCGAAGACGTACCGTGGCGGGGGGCCGCTATCGATGCCCGTCTGGGTGAAGGCCCATCGCGCTCCCGAGGCGTTGTAGAGGTAGCCGGTGTAGAAACGCCACGGGCTGTCGAGGTTGTACTGGCGCTCCATCGCGGCGACGACTTCGGGCTGCGGGCGGCGGCCCTCGGAGTTCATCACGGCGCTGCCGGGGAGCGCCCACGCGAGCGCGAAGGTGACGGTGTAGATCACCAGAAGGATGAGCGGGAGTTGGAGCAGGCGTCTGAGCAGCATGGAGGTCGGGTCAAGAGCGATGGGGTCGGGGCGATCTCCCTGATTCGCTGATCAGTTCTGACGCCCCTCGATGGCCGCGACCGCGCAACCCAGCGCGATGACCATGAGCTCGTCGAGGTCGGGGTGGTCATTCAGGATCGAGACGCCCAGACGGTAGACAAACGGGTTGAAGTGGGTGCGGAGCGAGGCGATGGGGGTGCCGTCGAGCGCGACGACGCCGAACTTCTGGGGGATGAACGCGCCGAGGTCGCCGAACTTCCGCAGCACCGCAAGCACCCCCGACTCCTCCGTCAGCTTCGCCACCTCGCGGCCCTTGTGGTTGAGCACGGTCCAGGAGTCCTTGTAGAAGGTGCTCGAAAGTCCCTCCCGGCGGAACGACCCGAGCGTCGAGCCATCGGGCATCACGACGTCGTAGGTTGCACCGAGATCGATGATCTGCCTCGCGTGGATGCGAAGCAGCTCGGCGGACTTTGATTCGTCCGTGTACACGCGGAGGTCTTCACGGAGCTTGAAGGCCTTCTGATCGCAGAATCCCTGCAGCCGCCCGTCGGGGCCGTAGATGTGGAACGCCGCGCCGAAAAGTCGGAGGACTTTTCGACGGATGGTGTACTTCTCGCCGGGAGCCGGTTGGATGATCTTTGTCATGTGCGGGGGCTGATTGGATGCTCAGGACCGCCGGCGGACGATGCGGGGTCGCCGCCAGCTCGAAGGTAGATCTCGCGCCGCGTGATCTCCATCGGCGCTTGGGGGTTGCTCAGCGGCGTGAAGCCGAAGCGGGCGTAGACGCCGTGGGCGTCGCGGGTCATGAGGAGCCAGCGGCGCAGTCCCTGCAGGCCGGGGTGAGACATGATGGTGCGCATCAGCAGCATGGAGAGGCCGCGCCCGCGGTGCGATTCGAGCACGAACACATCGGCGAGATAGGCAAATGTCGCGTGGTCGGTGACCACGCGTGCGTAGCCGACCTGCGCGGCGCCGGGCTGCGAGAGGTCGTACACCCCAAAGGCCACCGAGTTCGCGGCGGCTTTCTCCACGATGCCGCGGGGAATGCCCGGGGACCAGTAACACGTCGAAAGGAAGCCGTGGACCACGCCGAAATCCAGCCGCGATCGGTCGTCGCTCGCAAGATAGGGGTGCTGGGGAATCTCGTGCGGCATGGTTCGCCAGCATGGTAAGGCGGCGCAGAAGACTCGGATCGGCCGCAGGATGCGCGACACTTCCTCTGTCGGATCGAGTCCGATGGGCTCGGGTTTGCACAGGCGAGCGTTGTGAAGCACGCAGGAACGAGGTGATCATTCGCGCGGCCGACGATATCGAGTTCGCGCTGTGCCTTCGTGGCTTGGTGCCAGTATGCCTCGCTCTCAGCACGAACTCCCAAACCGCCCCAAAAATCTGGTCAAGTCTGCCGTGTTCACTGCACCGTCGCCGTTGAAATCCCCCGTCCCGCCCGGGGTCGTCGTCGTCCCAAACAGGCCGAGGAATCTCGTGAGGTCGGCCGTGTTCACGGCGTTGTCGCCGTTCAGGTCACCGACGCACGGATTGACGGGGGCACCGGCCTGCGAAACCCGGAAGCCGCGACCAGAAGTTGCATCTGCGGGGAAACCAATCGCCTGCACAATCGCCGAACCGCCGGGCGGGTTGCTGCAGTAGTCGCCTCCGCGGACCACGCGGAAGGAACCCTGAGTGATCGAATCGGTCCACTCGCTCGCGTTCCCGGCCTGATCGAAGGTGCCGTACGGGCCGGGCGAGTTCTGGAACTCTCCGATCAGGGTCATGAAGTTGTTCTGGCAGGCGTGGTTGGCGTTGTTGCCGTTGAGATCTGCGGTGTCGTATCCCGGAGGGCTGTCGCTGCGCGTCGCGTACAGCCAGTACCCGGCGTTGGCACCGTCACCCTTGAAGTACGCCGCCTTGTACCACTCATTCTCACTCGTCACGGCCCAGCGCCAGCCAGTGCTGCGGACGACGGTGTTGGAGGCGATGCCGCCCGCGGTCAGCGTGTACGCGCCGTCCTCGGTGGTGCTGTTGTTCTGCGGCCCAACGGGCTGACCATTGTGCAGCCAGTTGGCGAACCGCAGCGCCGACCAGAAGCTCAAACCATGAACCGGGCGGTTCACCCATGGTCCGCTGACAGAATAGGTGTAATCGCCGCTGGTCCCCGACCGCGTGATGCCGCACCCGAAGGTCGAGTTCGACATGATCGAACTGAAAACGCCGTTGGTATCGGTGCGCGCCACCGAGTTGAGGAACGCACCGTACTCCCCCGCGGTGACCTCGTACTTGCCGATGTTGAAGGCGTACGCAACTGCGCCGTACCCGGTGGTCGAGTCTGACATCGTACGCGTGTCCGGCAAGTTGCCCGGATCGCCGACCGGCACCGTCTGGATGACGATCTGCGCCAAAGCAGCCGAGGCACCAACGGTGGCGAGGACGGCAACAGCGATCGCAAGAACAGACTGCTCCCGATTCATCGATCTCTCCTCGGGCGCCGCCCGGAAAACCCGAATGCTCAGCACGAACTCCCAAACCGCCCAAGAAACGTCGTCAGATCCGACGTGTTCACCGCCCCATCATTGTTGAGGTCTCCCGGCGCACCCGGCGTCACCACTGTCCCGAACCGCGCCAGGAACACCACAAGGTCTGCCGTGTTCACCGCGCTGTCGCCGTTCAGATCGCCCACGCATGCGGCGGGGGTCGAGACGGTGATCACCAGATTGTCGAGACCGCAGTCGGAGGTCTTGAGTCCGCCGCCGACGCCCGATGAGAGCGCCCGGAAGAAGCCGACCTCGATGGGCGAGCCCGACGCCGAGAAGTTCGGGTGGACGGAATCGTCGACTCCGTCGAAGGGGTCGCTGGTATCGACCGCGACAAAGTCCTGCGCCGTGTACGGCCCGTGCGTCCGCGCCCCCCAGATGAGCATCGAGCCGGTGCTCCCGCCGCGGGCAATGTAGAAGACGCCGTCCTGACGCAGCAGCGGCCCGGTCTGCTGAGGGAACGACGCCGCGATGAGGAGCTTCGCGTCTTCTGACATCGAGACCGACGAGATCGGTCCGTTTGTCGCGGGCGTGTGGACGAAGCCGTTGCGCAGGTGCAGCGCGAAGACGATCGACTGCGTGGCCCCGCTTGGCGCGGCCGATACACCGAAAGTAATCTGGCGCATCGATTCGGGGTTGCCGCCGGTGGCTTGACGTAGTGAACTCACGCCGCCTCCCGCCCCCGAGCCGGCGAAAGTCACGGTCCAGGCGGAGGGAAGGAGTTCGCCGTCGGAGATTGTCGCCCCTGGAGCGCTGAGCGCCGCGACAAGGCAGGCCGATGCGAAAGCGGCGCGACACCTTGCCGCACGCACCCGAGGCCGCAGGTACCGGATGTTGAGGCGGCTGGCTGCCATGGACCCACCAAGGTAAGGATGCCGCACATGAATGCAACAAAAAACCCCGAGAAAACTCGGGGCTGTGTGTTGTGACATGATGTTGGCACACCGACGGTGCCGCGGGCTTGACAGGTTAGTACGCGAAGTGGGCGAACGCCTTGTTCGCATCGGCCATGCGGTGGACCTGGTCGCGGGTGCTCATGGCCTTGCCCTCGCCCTTGCTCGCGGCGAGGAGCTCGTCGGCCAGACGCAGGTGCATCGGGCGGCCCTTCTCGGCGCGGCACGAGCC
>CAYZFW010000175.1:0-6279 GCA_964477615.1 uncultured Phycisphaeraceae bacterium
GGCGTGGGCGCGGCGTGCGGTGCTGCAGGGCAAGGCTCGGGCTGTCGAGGCGCAGCAGGCTGGCAAGAGCGCCGACGAGCTGGACATGCGGCTGGCGATGTACCGCGAACTGGACAAACGCCGCCTGCCGATGGCGAAGATCATCGCCGACATCGCCGGGTGCATGCCCCCGGGGGTTTCGCTGGATTCGCTGCAGGTCGTCGCGGCCGACAAGCGGGTGAGCATCAAAGGGAAGGCCCCGGACCGCGCGACGCTGACGTCGTTTGTCTCGAAGCTCAACGCCTCGGGCGTGTTCGGCAACTGCGACTTCTCGCGGGCCGATGCGAAAGAGGACACCGTTGAGTTCGACGTCTCGGGCACCGTCACCGGGCCGATGGTCGAGGCCCGCGGCGTCGAGGATTGGACCAAGGTGCCGCTGGCGGTGAAGCTCTACGGCGAGGAGGCGCGGAAGCCGCGGCTTTCGCAGGAGACCAAGCCGGAGAAGAAGCCCGCGGCTGCGAAGCGTGCTTCGGGTTCCGGACGCGACGTGTTCAACGCGCGGCCCGCGGCGAAGGCGGCCGACCCGGTGCCCGTGGCGCTGACGGATGCCGATATCAAGAAGCTTGACCGCACGACGGGCAGCAAGGAACTGGCGGCGCGCGTGAAGGCACGCAGCCGTGCGGACATCGATTCGGCGACGAAGGACCGGCTGAAGGAAGAGTTGGAGAAGATCCGGACGCACCTCCGGAGCCTGCAGGATTCCGCAAAGGGGGGTGGGTGATGGCCAAGGCGACCACTCCATCTTTGATCAGTCGCTTTGCGGCCCTCCCGCGCGCCGCGCGCTGGGGCACGGCGGCGGCGGCGCTGACGGGGCTGTACTTCCTGGTTGAATGGGCGATCATCGATCCGACGAACCGCATGAACGCCGAGGCGGACGCCGCGGCGGTGACGGTGGCGCGTGCGGTCGATCAGGCGGGCCGTCGCGCCGATGCGGACAGCACGATTGCCCTGGCGGTGTCAAAGTTCGGCGAGGTGGCGCTGCCGGGGGATTTCCAGACGGTGACGGCGGACCTGGACAACGCGGTGCAGGAGGTGTTCAAGGGGCGGGGGATCGAGCCGGGCCGCTCGAACAAGCGCAAGCCTGCACCGCTGGGACGTGATGTGATGGCGGGCGTGCTCCCGGCGAACAAGGAAGTGCAGCGTCTGGGGATCGAGGTGACATTCGAGTGCGCCCAGGAACTGGTTGGGGCGCTCATCGCCGATCTCGAGCGTTCGCCCAGCATCACGACGGTGAGCGAGATCAACATCAAGACGCTGGCCGACAAAGGGAAGGTGCAGGCGACCATCGTGCCCGAAGCGTGGATCATCCGCGACAAGGGGGGGACGCGATGAACCCGGTGCTGCGCAAGATCACCAATGTGCTGAGGCCGCTGGGCTTTGCCGGGGGCGTCGCGGCGGGGCTTGGGCTGCTGGCCGCGGTGGCGGTGGTGTGGTCGCTGGGGCTGATGGCGCAGGCGGCGGTGACGCCCTCGAAGGTGGACGAGCCGCCCGAGGCGCAGCAGCAGGAGCGGCTGGCGAAGTACGAGGCGGCGCTGGACAAGCGTGCGGCGCAGGCCGAGGGCCGGTCGATGTTCATCCCGCCGGAGGAGCCGAGCAAGCCCGCCGAGGAAGAGAAGAAGGACGACAAGCCCCCCCCACCGCCGGCGACGTACGGCGGACCGGGGATGGTGGCGATCGTGTACGACCGCGTGTGGTTCGATGACGGGCGGTCGATGACGGTGGGCGACGACGAGGATTCGGGATTGGCGGTTGTTGATGTCAGCCCGCCGTGGGCGGCGCGTCTCCGTTGGCGCGGCGTCGAGTTCGACGTGACGCTGTTCTCGCGGACGACCGACGAGTTTCTGAAGAAGGAAGAGAAGTCCGGGGATGACGGATCGGGTTCGGACTCTGACAAGTGATCGCACGAGCACCATGATGGCACACCAACGCTTCAAGCGGACGATGAACCCGGCTCCCTCGATCTCCCGGCCCGCCTTCTTTCCGGCGCGGGCGGGGCTGCTGGCGCTGGCGGCTGGGCTGTCTGTGTCGCTGATGGCGCTGGCGCGCCAGCAGGACCAGCCGCAGAACGATCCTCAACAGGAAGAGCCGCAGCAACAGGAGCAGCCGGCACAGGGGGCTCCCGAGGCCCCGGCTGCTGAGGCGCCCAAGCCCGCCGCCGCTCCCGCGCCGAAGCCCGAAGAGAAGAAGCCGGAGGCCCCCGCGCCGGAAGCGCCGCCCGAGAAGCCCGAGGCGAAGCCCGTCGAGCCCGGGAATGGGAACGGAGCCGGGGGGAACGGTGCGAAGGTGAAGGCCCCGCCGAAGGAGTACGAGATCGATGCGCTGGGGCGTCGGGTGGTGAAGGGCCAGACGACGACGCTGGCGTTCAAGAGCGTGACGGTGGACCGGATCATCCCGTTCATCGTGGAATCGACGGGGAAGGTGGTCCTGCCGCAGCAGGAGGTGATGTCGCGGAAGATTACGATCATCAACGACCAGCCGCTGCCGCAGACCGAGGCTCTGGACCTGGTGTTCCTGGCGCTGCAGCAGAACGGCGTGGCGGTGGTGGAGACCAAGGACCGCATCATGCTCCGCGACATCGCGGAAATCGTGCGCCAGGACGTCCCAGTGATCGCGTCGGACGAGAGCACGCTGACGCGGACCGATCTGGGCACCATCGCCGAGAAGGTGTATTCGCTGCGGTACAGCACGGCAAAGAGCGTGGGTGAATCGCTAAAGGATTCCGTGCCGGACTACGCCAAGCTGGTGATCGAGGAAGAATCGAACCAGATCGTCGTGCGCGGGAACATCGGGCTGCTGCAACGCATGGAGCGGCTGATGATGTCGCTCGACCGCCCCAGCGCGGCGGCATTGCAGACCGAGACGTTCCGGCTGCGATTCGCCGACGCCGACCAAGTAGCAACGAACATCCGTGACCTCTTCGAGGAGAACCGCCAGAACCAGCAGAACCGCGGCAACCAGGGCGGGTTCAACCCCTTCGGCGGCGGCAACTTCGGCGGCGGCGGGAACCAAGGCGGTCGCGGCAACCAGGGCAACCAGGGGAACCGCAACAACGCAAACAACGCCAACCAGCAGGCCGGCGCGGGGAACGTCGCGCCGTCGGGCAACCTCCGCGTCACGGCGAACAAGCAGCAGAACTCGGTCACGGTTCTTGCCGAACCAGGCATCCTGGAACAGATCCGCGCTCAGGTGGTCGACATCTGGGACAAGCCACTGCCGGAAGAGGCCGTGGTGCCTCGCATCTATGACCTCAAGAACTCCGACCCTGTGAAGGTGGTGACGCTGCTCGAGGGGCTTTTCGGCACGGCGGGAACAAACAACCAGTCGCAGCAGGGCATCGGGCGGCTTGCGGGGCAGTTCTCGTTCGAGGCGATCCCGGAGGCGGGGCGGGTGGTGGTGATCTCGAAGTCGCCGGACAATCTCTTTGTGATCGACGAGATCATCAAGGGTATCGACCAGCCGCAGGGGATCGGCCTGCCCGAGGTGGTTGAACTGAAGCACGCGCAGTCAGAGGAACTGGCTCAGCAGCTCAACGCGCTGCTTTCGCAGGAGGGCACGCTGGCGCAGATCGACCGTTCGGCGAGCGGGCTCACCGACGACAACTCGAGCGCCAGCCCGTTCGCGACCACGTCGCAGTCGGCGACCACCGACAACCAGGGCAACACGACGCAGCAGAGCGATACCACCAGCGCCATCACCTTCTGGTGGCAGCGGGCCCGTGTGCCGACGGACAACCGCGGATCGTCGAACCTCGTTGGCAAGATCCGCATCGTGCCGGTGTGGCGTCAGAACGCCGTGATGGTGCTGGCCCCGACGGAGTACCGCACGAGCGTGGTGGACCTGATCCGCAGCATGGACAAGCCGGGGCGGCAGGTGCTGATCTCGGCGGTGGTCGCGGAGATTTCCAGCGAGGATGCGACGAGCCTGGGCCTGCGCTGGTCGAGCCAGGCGATCAACCCGACGAACGCCGACAACAGCATCTCGGTGGGGACGACGACCACCGGCACGAAGAACGATTTCCTAGGCGACCTCTTCGACACGTCGGTGCTCAACGTCGACGCCGACCTGAACGTCATCCTGCAGGCGCTGAACCAGAAGACCGGGGTGAGCATCCTGTCGGAGCCGAAGATCTTCACCTCCGACAACCAGGAGGCAGAGTTCTTCGACGGGCAGGACATCCCCTTCATCACGCAGAGCAACACCAACCAGCAGGGCGGCGTGACGCAGTCGTTCGACTACCGCGCCGTGGGCATCCAACTCCGCATCCGCCCCCGCATCACCATCAACCGCGATGTGGACCTGCGGGTGAACCTCGAACTCTCAAGCATCCAGCCGCAGCAGACGCTCTTCGGTGGGTTTGTCGTCGATCGGCGCGAGACGACGACGCAGCTCGTGGTGAAGGACGGGCAGACGATCGTGATCTCGGGCATCCTGCGCACCGAGGATTCCGACATCAAGCGGAAGGTGCCGCTTCTGGGCGATATCCCGCTGATCGGGCTGCTGTTCCAGTCGACGGACAAGATCAAGCGCCAGACGGAACTCGTCACGTTCATTACGCCGCTGGTAGTCGACAACACCGAGCGTCTGGACGATGTGAACCGCGTGCCGCGTGAGAGGCTGAAGGAACTGCGGAAGGAACTGGGCAACCACGACGGCAAGGGCGAGTCGGTGCCGGACCTCATGCCGCCGGAAGACGCGCCGGCGTCGGAAAGCCCCAAGCCGTGAGCCCCCGGGGCGGACCAATGCGGCGGTCGGGCGGCGGTTCACACGCGGATAAGGGTGTGAGAAACGCCGCGACCGTGGTGTCGCTGGTCGTGATGCTGCTCGTCGCGGGCTGTGTGACCGAGACCGTTCAGCGCAAGCCCGTCGGTACCCCGGCGCAGCGCGTTCAGGGTGGCACGCTGGCCAAGCCCGCAGGCGGGAATGCCTCGGGATCGGCCGGCGCAGCGGTCGCGATGCCCGCGGGCCCCGTCGCCGCGCCGGCCAAGGCGGATCAGACCGTGGAGTCCCGCGTGGTGGTTGGTGTGCGCCCGATCGGGGTGGTGCCGTTCGATTCCATGACGCTGCCGCTGGTTTCGCCCGACGGTCGTCGGCTGGCGACGCAGGTGGGCGAGACGCCGAGTTGGGCGACGGTGCTGGCGGCGCCTGGAGCCGAGGTGCCGCGGACGACGGTGCGTGTGTTTGATCTGACGGTCTCGCCGCCGCGGGCGATGGAGTGGGCGGCGAGCGAGCCGGGGCTGATGCTGGGGCGTGACGCGGACGACCGCGGCGTGCTGGTTGAATCGGTCCGGGCCGACGCGTCGCGCTGGATCGGGCGGCTGCTGTGGGACACGGGCGAGATCGAGTGGCTCGCACGCGACACGCGCGTCAGTGCCCACGGCGTGCTCGGGCCGGCGGGGGAGCTTGTGTTCACGCGGCGCGAGGCCGACGGTGGGCCGGCCTCGCTTGTGATCTTCACACCCGGGGGTGGTGCGGGTGGCGATGGTGACGCGGCGGGCGTGGAGACGGCGCTGAAGCCGCCGCTGGAGAAGTCGTCGTTCTCGTTCCCCTGCGTGTCGCCGAGCGGATCGACGGTCATGGTGTTCATGTCGTCGCCTTTGGGCACCGAAGTGCGGGTGTACCCGATGGGGGTGATCGGCTCGGTGCTCTCGGCGTCGCCGCCGATCGCGCGGCGGCAACTCGCGGGCTCGAACGACCCGATGCTCGCGTACCAGTGCGTGGCGTCGTCGCAGCCCGCGCGCTTGGTTGTTTCGGCTGTGGGCGGGGGTTCCGCGGGCGGTGAGACGTTCCTGCTGCACCACCCTGCAATGGGGCGCATGGCGATGTTCGATGCCGCCACGGGCCTTCTCACGCCGCTGGCGGAGCGGTCCATCGCCGCGGCGTTTGATGCGCCGACGGGGGGTTACTTCCTGACGACGCCCAGAGGACTCGTCCACCAGCGCCTAATGGACGGTGCCACGGGCCCTTCGGCGTTGCCCGAGGCGCGGGTGCTGTCGGAATCGTGGGTGGCGCGGCCAAGCTCAAACCCCGCGGCCCCTTACGTGCTCATCGGGCCCGGGCCGAAGAACCAGTCGGGGACGCTGCAAATCACGGCGATGGAAGTGGTGCGGCAGTGACGGCTCATACGATTGTGGCGTGAGCCGCACCGCGCCCGAGCACGCCGCCAGTCCGCCGATGCACGTGGTCGCGCCGCGCTTCGCCGGGACCGGCCTTACGAAGGCCGAGGTGCGTCGGATGCCCTCG